>DAIRDY010000010.1:0-13129 GCA_036795935.1 Moraxellaceae bacterium
ACCTCAGCATGCAGCTGCTGCCGATCTTCTACGGCCTGCTGCTGCTCGGTGCCGCCGTGGTCATTGCCGCCGTTGTGGCACTGGCCTTCTGGCTGGACCCGCTGTGGGGCGCCGGCACGCTGCTGCTGGCCCCCCTGGCCTGGCTGGTGACGGCGGCCGTGATCCGCGCGGCGCTGGAGTTCCTGGTCATGGCGCACCGCATCATGATCACGGTGCAGCGCATGGACGGCATTCCCGACCATGTCGATGCGCTGTCGCTGCGCGTGGAAAACATCACCACCGGCTTCGAGCAGGTGCGTGCGCAGGTGGACAACATCCACACCGGCTTCAGCGCGATCTCGGCCGAAGTGCACCATGTGCGCCGGCAGGTGGACGGCATCACCGGCACCGTGAACATGGTGAAGCCGGTGCTGGCGCCGGTAGGCGTGATGGGCCGGCTGCTCGGGCGCCGCCGCCCGGCGGGCTGACCCGCGTCATGGCGGGCACTGACAGCGGCTGGCACGCTGGTACTGGTCGCGCGAACAGGCCGCATGCTAGTGTGCCGCGACTGTCTGTCCAACGTTCCGGGTGAGTCGTGAAGCTGCTGTCCACCAACGCCTGCCAGGTCCCTGCCGACCTCGCTGCCATTACCACCATCGACCATGCACGCGAGTGTGCACCCGAGTCCGCCGGCTTCCGTCCGGGCCAGGTCGAGAAGATCTGGTCGGCCGTGGAAGGCCTGTACAAGACCGGTTTCTCGCCGGCCATCACCGTCTGCGTGCGTCGTGAAGGCCGCATCGTGCTCAACCGCGCCATCGGCCATGCCCGCGGCAACGGCCCCGAGGACAGCCCTTCCACGCCGAAGCAGCTGGCCACGCCGGATACCCCGGTCTGCCTGTTCTCCGCCTCCAAGGTGGTGACGGCCATGCTGATCCACCTGCTCGACGAGCAGGGCCACATCGACCTGCTGGACCCGGTCAGCCACTACATCCCGGAATACGGCGTCAACGGCAAGCGCAACGCCACCATCTACCACCTGCTGGCCCACCGCGGCGGCATCCCCAAGATTCCCGGCAACTTCGACCCGGAAATGCTCTACGACACGCCTGCCGTCATGCAGGAGCTGTACAAGGCCGAACCGGTGTCGCCCTCGGGCTACCGCGCGGCCTATCACGCACTGACCGCCGGCTACATCCTGGGCGAGCTGATCGAGCGCGTGACCGGCAAGAGCGTGCGCCAGTTCCTGGACGAAAGCCTCCGCCAGCCGCTCGGCATGCGTTATTTCGACTACGGCCTGCGCCCCGAAGACCGGGACGCGGTCGCCATGAACTACAGCACCGGCTTCAAGCCGCTGCCGCCGGTCAGCACCTATATCCAGCACGTGCTGGGCGGCAGCCTGGAGCTGGCCACCGACATGACCAACGACCCGCGCTTCATGGACATCGTCTGCCCGGCCGGCAACCTGTATGCCACGGCCGAGGAAGCCAGCCGCTTCTTCCAGATGCTGCTGGATGGCGGTGAATACGAAGGCCGCCGCATCTTCAGCCCGATGACCATCCGCCGCGCCACGCTGGAAGTCTCGCGTCCGGAATTCGACGGCACGCTGCTCATGCCCATGCGCTACAGCATGGGCATGATGCTGGGCAACAAGCCGGTCGGCCTGTTCGGCCCCTTCACCCAGCGCGCCTTCGGCCACCTCGGCTTCACCAGCATCTTCTGCTGGGCCGACCCCGACCGCGCCACGTCCGTGGCCATCCTGACCTCGGGCAAGGCCCTGGTCGGACCGCATCTCGGCCCGCTCGGCAAGCTGCTCCTGACCCTCTCCCGGGAATGCCCGGTTGCCCGGCGGCCACGACCAGCGGTCGTGTCGGACAATCGCCATGACCGGGCGTACCCGATATAATCCGCCCCGTCCTCCACACGAGAAAATGTGCTCATGACGACTGACCGCGAACGCGCCCCCATCAACTGGGCGGCCGCCATCGTACTGACCGCCACGCCGATCGCAGCGGCTACCGTGATTCCCTGGTATGCCTTCAACTACGACTTCAGCACCGCGGCCTGGGTCTCCTTCATTGTCCTGCTCTGGTTCAACGGCCTCTCCATCACCGGCGGCTATCACCGCCTGTGGGCGCACCGCGCCTATGAAGCCCACTGGAGCCTGCGCCTGTTCTTCATGCTGTTCGGCGCCATGGCCATCCAGAACAGCATCCTGATCTGGGCCTCGGGCCACCGCACCCACCACCGCCATGTCGACACGGTGGAAAAAGATCCCTACTCCATCAACCGCGGCTTCTGGTTCGCCCATATCGGCTGGATGCTGCGCAAGTACGAATCCGGCCGCGATGACTTCAGCAACGCCAGCGACCTGATGAACGACAAGATGGTGATGTTCCAGCACAACTGGTACGTGCCCATCGTGCTGGTGATGAACATCGGCCTGCCGCTGGCCCTGGGCTGGATGCTGGGCGACCTGTGGGGCGTGTTCCTGCTTGGCGGCCTGCTGCGCCTGGTGGTCAGCCACCATGTCACCTTCTTCATCAACTCGCTGGCCCACATGTGGGGCACCCGTCCCTACACTGACGAGAACACCGCCCGCGACAACCCCTTTCTTGCCTTCTTCACCTATGGCGAGGGCTACCACAACTACCACCACATCTTTCAGTACGACTACCGCAACGGCGTGAAGTGGTGGCAGTTCGACCCGACCAAGTGGCTGATTGCCGCACTGTCCTGGGTCGGCATCACCCGCAACCTGAAGCGCTGCTCGGACTTCGCCATCCAGAAGGCGCAGCTCACCATGCAGTTCAAGCGTGCGCAGGAACAGCTGGAGCAGCGCCCGGCCGACAGCCGCGTCGAGGCCCTCAAGGCCCGCATGGCCGCCGAGTACGACACCTTCACCGCGGCCATGCAGGAATGGGGCAAGCTGAAGGAAGAGTGGTATGCCGAGAAGAAGGCCAGCCTGCAGCAGAAATGGGAAGAGGCCAGCTTCAGCACCCGCTTCAAGGAAATCGAGTACCGCCTGAAGATGCAGCGCAAGCGCATGCGCCTGCTGATGAACCAGGCGCGCATGGCGGCGCGCACCCCTGCGACGGCCTGATCGCCTGCTGTACCGAAAAAGACCGGCATCTGCCGGTCTTTTTCATTCTGCCCGCCCTGTCCTCTCGCCAGACACTCGGCTGTCGGCGATGCTTCGGCGCTGACGCATCCGGAATCTGCTCGCATGAACACGCTGGACACCCTCGCCTTCGACAACCGCTATGCCCGCCTGCCGGAGACGTTCTACAGCCGGGTCCGGCCGCGTGGCTTTGCCCGTCCCCAGCTGGTGGCCTTCAACCCGGAGGTCGCGGCCCTGCTCGACCTGGACCCGGCCGAGGCCACGCGCGCCGAGTTCGCCGCCTGCTTCGGCGGCCAGCGCCTGCCGGCCGGCAGCGACCCGATTGCGATGAAATACACCGGCCACCAGTTCGGGGTGTACAACCCGGAGCTCGGCGACGGCCGCGGCCTCCTGCTCGGCCAGGTGCGCAACACGCGCGGCGAATACTGGGACCTGCACCTGAAGGGCGCCGGTCCCACGCCCTACTCCCGCTTCGGTGACGGCCGCGCCGTGCTGCGCTCCTGCATCCGCGAGTATCTGGGCGGCGAAGCCATGCACGGCCTCGGCATTCCCACCACGCGCGCGCTCTGCATCATCGGCTCCGACGAGCCGGTGCAGCGCGAAACCGTGGAGACCGGTGCCATGCTGCTGCGCGTGGCCGACAGCCACATCCGCTTCGGACATTTCGAGTGGCTGTTCCACAGCGGCGAGCACGCCGCCCTGCGCGACTTTGCCGACCAGGTGATTGCCTGGCACTTCCCGCAGCTGGCGGGCCGTCCGGGCGCGCATCGCGATTTCTTTGCCGAGGTCACGGCACGCACCGCGCGCCTGATGGCGCAGTGGCAGCTCGCGGGCTTTGCCCACGGGGTGATGAACAGCGACAACTTCTCGATCACCGGCGCCACCTTCGACTACGGCCCTTTCGGCTTTCTCGATGCCTATGCGCCCGGCTTCATCTGCAACCACTCCGATCACCAGGGCCGCTATGCCTGGCATCGCCAGCCCTCGATCGGCCTGTGGAACCTGAATGCGCTGGCGCATGCGCTGTCGGGGCTGATCGCCCGCGACGACCTTGTCGCCATCCTGCAGGACTACGAGCCCGAGCTGATTCGTCATTACGATGCCGGCCTGCGCGCCAAGCTCGGCCTCAAGCGCGAGCAGCCCGGCGACCGTGAACTCTCGATTGCCTATCTGGAATTGCTGATGAAGGAAGGTGCCGACTACACGCGCAGCTTCCGGCGGCTGGCCGGCGTGGGCCGCGCCGAGGAAAAACCCGCGCTGCGCGACGACTTTGTCGACCGCGAGGCATTTGATGCCTGGTGCCGCCTCTACCAGGCGCGACTGCAGGCCGAGGCCGCGAGCGATACCGAGCGCGCCGCCCAGATGAATGCCGTGAACCCGAAGTACGTACTGCGCAACTACATGGCACAGGTGGCCATCGACCGTGCGCAACAAGGTGATTTCAGCGAGATCGAGACGCTGCGCCAGTTGCTGGCCAAGCCCTTTGACGAGCAGCCCGCACAGGAGCGCTATGCTGCGCTCCCGCCCGACTGGGGCCGGCACCTGGAGATCAGCTGCTCGTCCTGAAGTCAGGCGTCGCCTGGCCGCTTGCTGGAAACTGCCGTTGGCAAGCGGCCAACACGTTCAGGCGGTGATCAGGAAGCCCAGGAAGTAGGCAGAAAAGTCTTTCAGCTCCTGACCCTGCATTTCCGGTACCAGACGGCGGGTCGAGGCCTGCGAACCCTTGCGGATGGCGGCGCCGCCCATGTCCACCACCTTGCGTCCGATATAGCCCAGCTTCAAGGGCCGCACGGAATCATCGTAGAACGCCGTCAGCGCCATGTCCGAGAACGTGCTCATGCACTCGCCAAGCTCGGCCGGATTGCGCTCGCCACGCAGCCCCTGCTCCAGCACCGCACGAAAGCGCGCATGGAAATCGGCCGGCATCACGAAGGCGATGTAGTCGCGCTCGATGCCTTCATGCGCCAGTGTCAGGCGCCGCTCGCGGATCACCGCCGACAGCGGCGCCAGCTCTGCATTGCTCATTTTGCCCAGCACCTGGCGAATCAGGCCGTGCACCGTGCTCTTGATCAGGCTGGCAAAACCCTCCAGCACCTTGGCCCCTGAGTGCCCGGACTCGGCACTGCGCACGATGTTGAGCAGCAGCACGTCGACAATCTCGTCGGCAAAGAGCTGGGCGACTTCCACAAAGAGCGTGTTCTGAGGTGCCGGAACGCCCTGCTCGAAGTTTTCCAGCAGCAACAGGCTGGTGTCGCGCAGGCGGTCGGAAGCGGGAAAGGCGAAGTAGCAGGTCATGGCAGGCCCTCGTCAGCGAAGGCCGCAATGATAGGCGTGACAGCGGTGCTGTAAATGGCACTGCGCGCCAGAGAACAGGCAAATGGGGCCTTGCGGCCCCTGCCGTGGTGCAGGCCTCAGGCCTCGACCAGCATGGCGCTGTAGTAGTCGGCGAACACCGCGAGCTGCTGCTGGCCCAACGAGGGAATCAGCTTGTTCAGGGCGGAATGCACGCCCTTGACGATGGTGCTGCGGCCGATGTCCACCGCCTTGCGCTTGATGAAGCCAAGCTCCATCGGCGCAGTGAAGTCGTCGTAGAAGCGGGCAATGCCGAGGTCGGCAAACTGCGTCATCACGGCGAGCAGCTCGCCGCGCACCTGCTTGCCGTTGCCGGCCCGCACTTCGGCGAACAGGCGCTGCATCTCGGCGGCCAGCGCCTCGGGCAGTTCAAAGCCGAACAGCGTCTGGCCGGCCAGTGTCTGGCGACGGTCACGCAGGTACTGCGCCATGCGCGCCACTTCGGCATTGCCGTGCTTGCCAAGCAACTGGCGCACCAGCACATGCACCGTCCCCTTGAGCAGGTTGATCAGCGTGTGCAGCACGCCGCTGCTCTCGCCACCCTCGCCCTCGAAACGCTCGATCAGCTTCTCGAAGGCATTGGCCAGGATTTCATCCGTGAGGGTGACCGTGAGGCGGGTGTGCAGTTCGTGCTGCGGCGCACTGACGCCGGCGTCGAGGTTGGCCAGCAGTTCGTCGATGCCGGACTGGGTGGCCGGGGTGAGCGGAAAGGCAAAGTAGGTGGTCATGGCAGGTCCTTGTGCAGGCGGGGCCTGCTGCCCCGGCGGCGCGGATTGTCCGCGGCCACCTGCGCGCTGGCAAGCCAGCCGCGCTGACCGCGGGGTTTCTGACCCCTCCCGGGGAGGGGCCCCGTTACTGGCGGAACAAGCGGGGCGCGGCCGGCACGGCCGCAGGCTGGTTGCTGCGCCAGGGATTGATGTCGAGGCCGCCGCGACGGGTATAGCGCGCGTACACGGTCAGTGCCTCCGGCCGGCACCGGGCCTGGATGTCGCTGAACATGCGCTCCACGCACTGTTCGTGGAAGTCCGGGTGGTCGCGGAAGGACACGACATAGGCCAGCAGGCTGGCATGCGCAATGGCCGGGCCGCGATAGCTGATGCAGACGCTGGCCCAGTCCGGCTGGTGGGTGACCGGGCACAGGCTGCGCAGCAGATGGCTGTGCAGCGTCTCTTCTGCCGTCCGCGCCGGATCGGCCACCAGCAGGCCGGCATCCACCCGGAACTCGCTCACGGCGAGCGGCAAGTCGTCCAGACACTGCCCCGGCAGCTCTGTCACCGCAAGCGGCGCCGTCGCGCCCGGGCGGAACAGGCGCAAGGTGACGGGGGCGCCCGCCGCCTGCGACAAGTCGGCCGTCACCCGCGCCAGAAACTCCGCCTCCCCGGCAAAGCGCTCGAAGTTCAGCGAGTTGAAATACAGCTTCATCGACTTGGATTCGATGATGCAGGGCGACGCCGCCGGCACGCGGATCTCGGCGGCGGCGACCTGCGGCTTGCCGCCCGCATCCAGCCAGGACACTTCGTAGTGGTTCCAGATATCCACGCCATGGAAAGGCAGCGTCTCGCCGATGCCAAGCACGCGACGGCCGTCGGCGCGCGGCAGCGGGCACAACAGCTCGGGCGCATAGCGCCTGGGGTAGTCGGTATGACGGCCGAGCAGCGTGCTGTCGCCGTCGGGATGATGCGGATTCATTGAAGCGCCCTCATTCGCGGATGCCGGTGCCGCGGTTCAAGAGGCGCAGCGCATAGGCATACAGACCGGCAGAGAGTACGGTGACCAGCCCCAGCGACAGCCAGATGTTCACGTCACTGACGCCGAGAAAGCCGTAACGGAAGGCGTTCACCATGTAGACGATGGGATTCAGCAGCGACAGCTTCTGCCAGAACGGCGACAGCAGGTCGATGGAATAGAACACGCCGCCCAGATAGGTGAGCGGTGTCAGCACGAAGGTCGGGATGATGGAAATGTCGTCGAAGGACTTGGCATAGACGGCATTGATGAAGCCGCCCAGCGAGAACAGCACCGCCGTCATCAGCACCGTGTAGATGATGATGAACGCATGGTGCAGGTGCAGCTGGGTGAAGAACAGCGACAACACGGTGACGATGAGGCCGACCAGCAGGCCGCGTACCACGCCACCCAGCACAAAGCCGCTGAGGATGATGTGGTTGGGGACCGGCGACACCAGCAGCTCCTCGATGTTGCGCTGGAATTTCGCGCTGTAGAAGCTGGAGACCACGTTGGCATAGGAGTTGGTGATCACCGCCATCATGATCAGGCCGGGCACGATGTACTGCATGTAGTCGAAGCCGCCCATGTCGCCGATGCGCGAGCCGACCAGACTGCCGAAGATGACAAAGTACAGGCTCATGGTGATGGCCGGCGGCAGCAGCGTCTGCACCCAGATGCGGGTAAAGCGGCGGATTTCACGGGTGAGGATGGTGGCGAGGGCGACGCGGGTGGCTTGCGGGCTCATGTCACTTCCCCTCCCCGTTGGTCTTGAGGTTTTTCTCCACAAGCGACACGAACAGCTCCTCCAGGCGGTTGGCCTTGTTGCGCATGCTGAGCACGCTCACCCCCTGCGCCTCAAGCTGGGTGAACACGCCGTTCAGGGACTGCGTCTTTTCAACATCGACCTCCAGCGTGCGCGCATCCAGCAGGCGCAGCGGATAGCCCGTGAGTGCGGGTGGCGCCGGAAGCGGCTCGCGCAGGTCAAGAATGAAGGTTTCGAGGTGCAGCTTGGCCAGCAGCGACTTCATGTCGGTGTTCTCGACGATGTGGCCGTGATCGATGATGGCAATGTCGCGGCAGAGGCTCTCTGCCTCCTCCAGGTAGTGTGTGGTCAGGATGATGGTGGTGCCGTTGCGGTTGAGCTCGGTGAGGAATTCCCACATCGAGCGGCGCAGTTCAATGTCGACGCCGGCCGTGGGCTCGTCGAGGATGAGCAGGCGCGGCTCGTGCACCAGCGCACGTGCAATCATCAGTCTGCGTTTCATGCCGCCGGAAAGCATGCGTGCCTGCTGGTCGCGCTTCTCCCACAGCCCGAGCCGGTGCAGGTATTTTTCGGCCTGCTCGTAGGCACGCTGGCGCGGAATGCCGTAATAGCCGGCCTGCGTGGCCAGGATGTCGATGACCTTCTCGAACTGGCCGAAATTGAACTCCTGCGGCACCACACCGAGCTGCTGCTTGGCCTGCGACAACTCGCGATCGAGGTCATGGCCGAAAATTTTCACCTCGCCCGCGGTTTTCTTCACCAGTGAGCTGACCACGCCGATGGTGGTGGACTTGCCGGCGCCATTGGGGCCAAGCAGCGCGTAAAAGGCGCCGGGCTCCACCTCGAGGTTGATGCCGCGCAGGGCTTCAACGCCGTTGCGGTAGGTCTTGCGCAGGTCACGGATGGACAGGGCCGCGGTCATGTCGGGAGTCTTCGCTGGGGTCAGGCTGAGGGAGATGGGGACGACGCGCGAGATTACCAGTGTCGCTGTTTGACAGCACCGGAACGCCGCAACAGTCAGGGCACGGCTGGCACAGGCGTTGACGGGCAGCCTAGAGGGTGTCGAGGTGCGCGTGATAGGCGCGCACGTCGCGGCGCCCGGCCTCGCTGCGCCAGACCCAGTTCAGCGTGTGCTCGTCGTCGAACCACAGCCAGGCGCCCTCCATCATCCACGGCCAGTCCTCCTCGTGGATGCGCTCGCGACCGATCAGGTGGTAGATGAAGGCCGCGAGAATGGTGTCGTGGGTGACGTGCACGCTGAGCATGCCCGGTGCCCCGCGGTTCTCGTACAGGTGGCGGATCAGGCGGGCACTGCCGACTTCGGGCGACAGCAGGCCTTCCACCGGCTCGCTGAAGTGGTGGTTGGCAAACGCCAGCGGGCCCATGGACAGGAACAGCGGCCCGACCCGGGCGATGTTCTGCACGAAGCAGCCCGGCTCCACCAGGGTATAGGTCTGGCGCACCTCCATCTCGATGCCGGCGCCGCGCGCCATGGCGCGGGCCGTGTCCATGCAGCGCCCGACCGGGCTGGAATGCAGGCTGTGCAGCGGCCGCGGCAATTCCCGCCCCCACTGTTCGGCCAGCGCCACGCCCTCTGCCGTCAGCGGCAGGTCATAACTCGGCACACCATTGCCCAGCTCACGCACCGAATGCCGGGTCAGCAGGATGCCCGGCTGGTCGGCCGGCAGGAGTTCGGCGCCGTGGCGCTGGGCCGGATGCAGGGCCGCCATAGGCTATCTCCATGAAAAATGTCGGGATTTCGCGAGTCTAGCATGGCCTTTGCCGCTGCCTGCGGGCAGGCCGACAACACTTTGTCCAACTACCAAGATGAACAAAACTCAAAACAAGGCTGAATTGCCTATATTTGTCCAATACAGAAAGATGGCGGCGAGGACTACCTTTGCCGGCATGTACTGATCCGTACAGGACAAAACAGGCTTTGATGCGCCTTAAGCCCTTCCGAATCACCGTTCGTCCTGTACAGAAAAGAATTTTCCGGTCCCCTGCATCCACTGCGCGCCTGGCGGCGTACTGAACAGAAACCAGGGACCACAGGCCTGCGCGACGGGCCCCGCCACAGGAGGATGACCATGAAGATTGCCGTTGCCGGTGCCGGCATTGCCGGCCTCTCTGCCGCCTGGCTGCTGGCCCGCCAGCACGAGGTGGTGCTGTTCGAGGCCAACGACTACGCCGGCGGCCACAGCAATACCGTCGACGTGACGCTGGATGGCATCACACATCCGGTGGACACCGGCTTCCTCGTGCACAACGACCGCACCTACCCGAACCTGATCCGCCTGTTCCCGCTGCTGGGCGTCGATACCCCGGCCAGCGAGATGACCTTCAGCGTGAGCCTGCCCGGGGCCGATCTGGAATGGGCCGGAGCCGACCTCGGCAGCCTGTTCGCCCAGCGCCGCAACCTGCTGCGGCCGGCGTTCTGGCGCATGGTGCGCGACATCCTGCGCTTCAACCGGGTCTCGAGGCGCCTGCTCGCCGATGTGCAAGGCAGCGGTCTTACACTCGGCCAGTTGCTGGACCGTGACGGCTACAGCCTTGAGTTCCGCGACTGGTACCTGTTACCCATGGGGGCCGCCATCTGGTCCAGCCCGCTCAAGGGCATGGCCGACTTCCCGGCGGAAACCTTCCTGCAGTTCTGCCTGAACCACGGCCTGCTGCAGATCTTCGACCGGCCGCAGTGGAAAACGGTGCGCAACGGCTCCCGCGAGTATGTCCGGGCCATGTTGCAAAGCCTCCCCGACGTGCGCCTGTCCAGCCCGGTCACGGCGGTGCGGCGGCTCGGCGACGGCATCGAGGTCACCACGCCCTCGGGCCGCGAGACCTTCGACCGGCTGATCATCGCCAGCCACACCGACCAGGCGCTGGCCATGCTGGGCGATGCCGCACTGCCGGCCGAACGCGAGGTGCTGTCGGCCATCCGCTACCAGCCCAACACCGCCTGGCTGCACACCGACCCCACACTGATGCCCGTCCGCCGCAAGACCTGGTCGGCCTGGAACTATTACAGCCGCGGTCTGCCGGACGCCGAGCAGCCGGTGGCCGTGACCTACTGGCTGAACCGCCTGCAACCGCTGCCGTTCACGCGCGACGTCTTTGTGACGCTGAACCCGCCGGAGGCGCCGGCACCGGCGCATGTGATCCGGCGCCTCGACTACGCCCACCCGCTGCTTGACCAGGCCGCCTATGCCGCCCAACGGCGCCTGCCGTCGATCCAGGGCCTGGACCGCATCTATTTTTGCGGCGCCTGGGCCGGCTACGGCTTCCACGAAGACGGTCTCAAGGCCGGCATGGCAGTGGCCCGGCTGCTCGGTGCGCGCATTCCCTGGGAAGAAGCGGCCGGCGATAACCCCGCCGCAACCGGCACCCCGGCAGGAGCGCTGGCGTGAGCCGGCCGGCCTGGCTCTACCGCGGCACGGTCGCGCATGCGCGGCTTGCGCCGGTGCTGCACCGCTTCCGCTATCCGGCGCTGTTCCTGTGCTTTCCGCTGTCGGCACGGGCCGGCCTGCGCTCGCGGCTGTTCAGTCTCGACCGCTTCAACCTGTTCAGCCTGCATGCGGCCGACCACGGCGACGGCGGCGACCCGGAAGCCTGGGTCCGCGGCCTGCTGCGGCAGGAGGGCGTCCAGGATGCCGACGGCGAGATCTGGCTGCTGACCATGCCGCGCGTGCTCGGCTTTGTCTTCAACCCGGTCAGTTTCTGGTACTGCCACGACCGCGAGGGCGGCCTGCGCGCCGTGCTGTGCGAGGTGAACAACACCTTCGGCGAACGCCACTGCTACTTGCTGACCGCGGCCACCGGCCGCTGCATCGGCAACGACAGCGAGCTCTGCACGCGCAAGGTCTTTCATGTGTCGCCGTTCTTTGCCGTCAGCGGCGAATACCGCTTCCGCTTCATCGCCAACGGCACGCGGCGCACGGTGGCCATCGACTATCACGACGAAGGCCGGCCTGTCCTCAAGACCGTCATCACCGGCACCGCATCAGCACTGGGTGATCGCGAGCTGCTGCGCGCCTTCCTCAGTTTCGGCTGGAGCACATTGCTGGTGGTGCTGCGCATCCACTGGCAGGCACTCAAGCTCTGGCGCAAGAACGTCACCTTCCACCGCAAACCCGAGCCCCCGCTACAGGAGATCACCCGATGAATACCGGTGCCCTCACTTCCCTCCCGGATGTCCGCAAACTGCCCGCACTGGCACGCGGCTTCCTCCGCCTGCTGGAGCAGTTGCGGGTGGGCAGTCTTGAACTCGTGACGCCCGAAGGCGCCACGCTGCGTTTTGCCGGCGCGACCGCCGGCCCCGATGCCCGCCTGGAAATCCGCGACTGGGCGGCAGCGGCCGAGATCCTGCGCAGCGGCGACATCGGCGTCGCCGAAGCCTACCGTGACCGCCGCATCGAGACCCCGGACCTGCTCGCCGTGCTGCTGCTCGCGCTCGCCAACCAGGACGTGCTGGAAAAGACACTGCACGGCAGCTTCTGGGGCACGCTGTTCTATCGCCTGCGGCACCTGATGAACCGCAACACGCGCTCAGGCAGCAAGAAGAACATCCACGCCCACTACGACATCGGCAACGACTTCTACCGGCTGTGGCTGGACGATTCGATGACCTACTCGTCGGCGCTGTTCCTGCACGATACGGCCAGCCTGCGTGACGCCCAGTACGCCAAGTACGACCGCCTGCTCGACCTGCTCGAGGTGAAGCGCGGCGACCACATCCTTGAAATCGGCTGCGGCTGGGGTGCGCTGGCCGAACATGCGGCGCTGACCCGTGGCTGCTACGTGACCGGCATCTCGCTGTCGCGCGAACAGCTGGCGTGGGCGCGCGAACGCGTGCGCGGCACGCCGGCCGAAGGCCGCTGCCACTTCGAGTTCCGCGACTACCGCGACCTCAAGGGCCAGTACGATGCCGTGGTGTCGATCGAGATGTTCGAGGCCGTGGGCGAAACCTGGTGGCCCACGTATTTCCAGAAGGTGAAGGAATGCCTGCGCCCCGGTGGCCGCGCCGCCGTGCAGAGCATCACCATCGACAATGCCCGCTTCGACGACTACCGCCGCGGCACCGACTTCATCCAGCAGTACATCTTCCCGGGCGGCATGTTGCCGTCGCCGGAACGCTTCCATGCCGAAGCCCGGCGCGCCGGCCTCGCCGTGGAAAACTTCCACGGGTTCGGCCT
>DAIRDY010000010.1:13229-25315 GCA_036795935.1 Moraxellaceae bacterium
CTGGCCTGGCTCTTCGCCGCCCTGTTGCTGTCGTCATGCAGCAGCGTGCGCATCGAGGACTACCGCGGCCAGCAGCCGGTGCTGGACCTGCGTGAATACTTCAATGGCCGCATCACGGCCTGGGGACAGTTCCAGGACCGCTCGGGGCGCGTGATCAAGCGCTTCACCGTGGACATGACCGGCAGCTGGCAGGGCGACGAGGGCCGCCTTGACGAGCACTTCCGCTATGACGACGGCAGCACCGAGACCCGCATCTGGTATCTCACCCGTCACGCCGACGGCCGTTACACCGGGCGTGCCGCCGATGTCGTGGGCACGGCCGAGGGGCGCGCGGAAGGGCCTGCACTCGAGTGGTCCTACGTGCTGGCGCTGCCAGTGGACGGCAAGGTCTACCACGTGAAGTTCCATGACTGGATGTGGCTGCATGACGCGCAGACGCTGGTGAACCGTGCCCGCATGTCGAAGTTCGGCATCCACCTGGGCGAAGTGACGCTGTTCTTCCGCAAGCAGGCCGCAGATGCCGGGACGGGTGAGAAATGAGCCTGAATCCGCGTCTCGCCAGCTGGCAGGACCGCCGCGTCTGGATCGTCGGCGCCAGCAGCGGCATCGGTCTCGCGCTGGCCGAGCACCTGCTCGCCGCGGGCGCGCTGCTGGCCGTCAGTGCACGCAAGACCGCCGCGCTGGATGTGCTGGCGAGCCGGCATCCGGGCCGGGTCGAGGTACTGGCACTGGACGTGACCTCGGCGGGCGACTGGGAGGCGGCGCACGCCGCCCTGCAGCGACGCTGGGAGGCCGTCGACCACTTCATTTTCTGTGCCGCCGACTATCAGCCGGTGCGTGCCTGGGAGCTGGATGCCGCGCGTGCGGCACGCATGGTCGACACCAACCTGACCGGCGCGCTGCGTGGCGTCGCCTGCGTGCTGCCGGCAATGCTCGCTCGCGGTGCCGGCCATGTGGCGCTGGTGGCCAGCGTCGCCGGCTACATGGGACTGCCGAAATCACTGGTCTACGGCCCCACCAAGGCGGCCCTGATCAATTTCGCCGAAGCGCTCTACCTGGACGTGCATCCGCGTGGCGTGGGTGTCAGCGTCATCAATCCGGGCTTTGTCGACACGCCGCTGACGAAACAGAACGACTTCGCGATGCCGGCCCTGCTGACCCCGGCCGAGGCCGCGGCGGAAATTGCCGCCGGGCTTGCGGCGGGCCGCTTCGAAATACATTTTCCGCGCCGGTTCACGACCTGGCTGCGCCTGATCCGGCGCCTGCCCTATGGCCTCAAGTTCCGCGTGCTTGCCGAGGTTGCAAAGAAATCATGACCGCCGAACTGCGCCGCTTGCTCGACTGGTACGAGACGCTGAGTCCGGCCTCACTGCCGCTGATCAAGACACTGTACAGTCCCGTGACCTTCTTCAAGGACCCGTTCAACGAGGCGCACACGCCCGAGGCCGTGCAGCGCATCTTCGAGGACATGTTCGAGCGGGTCGGCAATCCGCGCTTTACCTTCGTCGACACCGTCAGCGAAGGCCGGCAGGCCTTTGTCACCTGGCACTTCGACTTTGTCTCGAGCGGCAAGGAGTGGCGCATCCATGGCGCCAGCCACCTGCGCTTCGACAGCGAAGGCCGTATCGAATACCACCGCGACTACTGGGATGCAGCCGAAGAGCTCTACGAAAAGCTGCCCGTGCTGGGATGGATCCTCAAGCGGGTCAAACGCCTGATGGAGGCATGAGAGATGAACGCAAAAATGTCCGGAAACATGGCTGAAAGCATGACCGATGCCCCGGTGATGCTGCCCATCAATGCCGTCGAACGCGAGACGGGCGTCTCCAAGGAACTGCTGCGCATGTGGGAGCGCCGCTACCACTTCCCGCACCCGGGACGTGATGGCCAGGGCGACCGCATCTATCCCATGGACCAGGTGAACAAGCTGCGCCTGCTGCGGCGGCTGATCGACGCCGGCTTCCGTCCCGGGAAGATCATCGACCTTGAGACGGCCGAACTCGAGAAGCTGCTGCGCTCGCAGAACCGCAATCCCATCGACATGGCGCCGGAGATCGAGCAGGAACTGATCGACGTGTTGCAGAGCCGCGATGCGCACCGGGTCCGCGAATACCTCTCGCACCAGATGATCAAGCTCGGCCTGCAGACCTTCATCCTGAACTTCCTGCAGCACGCCAACTTCATTGTCGGCGATGCCTGGGCGCGCGGCGTCATCGAGATCCACGAGGAGCACCTGTACACCGAGCAGGTGCAGACGCTGATCCGCTCGGCCATCACCAACCTGCGTGCCGCCACCGAGCCGCCGCACCTGATGCTGACCACCGCCCCCGAGGAAAGCCACATCCTCGGCATCCTGATGGTGGAGGCCATGCTTCGCCTCGACAACGTGGACGCCATCTGCTTCGGCGCGCAGATGCCGGTGCGCGACATCGCGCAGGCGGCCATCAAGCACAAGATGAACATCGTGGCGCTGTCCTTCAGCGCCTCCTACCCGACCAGCAAGGCCATCGAGTTCCTCGAGGAGCTGCGCTTCCGCCTGCCGCTGTCGGTGCGCATCTGGGCCGGCGGCAGTTCGCTGCGCTCGACAAGGCGCAGTGTCGAGGACGTGGACTTCTTCCACGACCTCGACAGCATCAAGCAGGCCGTGCAGCAGTGGCGGCGCGTGCACGGGGCACGCCGGTGAAAAAGGCGCCCCGGCACCTGGTGTGGCTGCGCGCCGACCTGCGCGCGGCCGACAACACCGCCCTTGCCGCCGCCTGCGCCGATGCCGGCGCCGAGGTCGCCTGTGTCTATGCCATCACGCCGGCGCAATGGCGTGCGCATGACATGGCCGGCGTGCGCGTCGACTTCGAGCTGCGCACGCTGGCAGCGCTGCAACGCACGCTGGACGACCTGAACATCCCGCTGCTCGTCATCGAGACAGCGGACTTTGCCAGCCTCCCTGCCGCCTTCTCGGCGCTGGTGCAGGCGCATGGCATCGATGCGGTGTTTGCCAACCGGCAGTACGAGGTCAACGAGATCACACGTGACGAGGCGGTGGCCGCTGTCCTCGCCCCGCTGCAAGTGCCCCTGCAGCTGTTCCACGACCAGTGCGTGCTGCCGCCGGGTCGCGTGCTGACGGGTGAAGGCCGTTTCTATGCCGTGTTCACGCCGTTCAAGCGCAACTGGCTGGCGCAGATCGACACCACAGGCCTCGCCCTCTCCCCGGTGCCGTCACCACGGCGCGGCCGCTTTGCAACCAACAGCGTGCTGCCCCGCGAGGTGGCGGACTTCACTTCGCATGTCAGTGCCGACATTGCCGCCGACTGGTGGCCGGCCGGCGAGGACGCGGCGCTGGCGCGCCTCGCGGCCTTCGTCCGCGACGGCCTGGCGCGCTATGACGAGACGCGCGACTTTCCGGCACAGGACGGTGTCAGCCGTCTCTCGCCCTATCTCGCCATGGGCGCCATTTCGCCACGCCAGTGCCTGAATGCCGCCTTCCGCTTCCGCGCCCGCCATGGCAACACCAAGGGCGTGGAGCAATGGGTGTCGGAAATCGGCTGGCGCGATTTCTACAAGCATGTGCTGGTCGGCTGGCCGCGGGTCTGCCGGCACCGGCCGTTCCGGCTGGAGACGGCGCATATCCCCTGGCGTCATGACGAGGCCGATTTCCGGGCCTGGTGCGAGGGCCGTACCGGCTTCCCGATTGTCGATGCCGCCATGCGCCAGCTGGCCCGCACCGGCTGGATGCACAACCGGCTGCGCATGATCGTCGCCATGTTCCTGACCAAGGACCTGTTCATCGACTGGCGCTGGGGCGAGAAGTTCTTCATGCAGCACCTGATCGACGGCGACCTGTCGGCCAACAATGGCGGCTGGCAGTGGTCGGCCTCGACCGGCAACGATGCGGCGCCCTACTTCCGCATCTTCAATCCGCTGTTGCAGAGCCAGAAGTTCGACCCCGACGGCGAGTTCATCCGCAACTACGTGCCGGAGCTGCGCGAGGTCCGGGACCGCTCCATCCATGCACCGCTGCCGTCGATGTTCTCGGACTACCCGCCTCCGATGACCGACCGGCGCGACGTGAAGGACCGCGTGCTGATGCATTTCCGCGACCTGAAACCGCTGTCGCAGGTGGTGGTCGACTGAGGGCGGCAGCGGACACGCCACTTGTCACGGTGACTTGGCGCGCCCGCGGTCACCTTCAAACAGCCGTCGTGCGAATGCATCCGCAGCTGCAGACGAAAAAGCCGCCCGGAAGGGCGGCTTTTGGCAAGCACGGAGCGTCGTGCCGGACTCAGGCCGGATTCAGCTCGCGGAACAGCGCGATGTATTCCTCGGTGAGCTTGTGCTTGGGCGACAGGTGCACCAGCGGCAGCGACTTCTCGTGCGACTCCTTCATGATCACCGACGAGGACAGCGGCGAGTTGACGATGGGCAGGCCCTCGGCGCGCAGCTCCTCGACCAGCTTCACCGGCAGGCTGGCGCGCGGCTGGAACTGGTTGACGACAATGCCCTCCACCTCCAGCTCGTCGTTGTGGTCGGCGCGGGCCTCGCCCACGTTCTCGAGCAGCGTGTACAGCGCACGACGCGAGAAGGCATCGCAGTCGAAGGGAATCAGGCAGCGCTGGGCGGCGATCAGCGCCGAGAGCGTGTAGAAGTTGAAAGCCGGCGGGGTGTCGATGTAGATGGCGTCGTAGCTCGTGCCCAGCTCCTTGAGCGCGGCGGCCAGCTTGAAGATCTTGTGCTTGCTCTCCAGCAGGTGCTCGATCTCGCCCAGCTCCGGGTTCGAGGGCACCACGTGCAGGTTCTCGAATGGTGTCTTGTGCACGTATTCGGAAAGCGGCTTTTCCTTGAGCTTGAACTGCAGGGTCTGCGCGAAGAACTGGCCGATGTTGGGGCTCAACTCGGGCTTGTCGCGGGAGAACTCGGCGGCCTCGCCAAGCAGGTACTGGGTGGCATTGCACTGCGGGTCGAGGTCGACCACCAGCGTCTTCAGGCCCTCGCTGGCGCTGATGGCGGCCAGGTTGACGGTAATGCTGGATTTCCCCACGCCGCCCTTCTGGTTGAAGATGACACGCCGCATCCCTGAATCCCCCGCAAAGAAGCCTTCCGGCAAAGTGGCCGGATTGTAGCCGCTGCCGTTCAGTGAAAGAACCAGTAAGCCACCAGAATTGCCGTCACCACCGCCACCGCGTCGGCAAACAGGCCGCAGGCCAGGGCATGGCGCTCGCGACGGATGCCCACCGCGCCGAAATACACCGCCAGCACGTAGAGCGTGGTTTCCGAGGAGCCCTGGATGATGGCCGCCACCCGCGCCGGGAAGGAGTCCACGCCATGGGTCTGGATGGTCTCGATCAGCATGGCGCGCGCACCGGAGCCGGACAGCGACTTCATGATGGCCGTGGGCAGCGCCGGCACGAAGTCGGTGTTGGCGCCCAGCCAGGCAAACACGGCGGCCACCCCGCCGAGCAGGGCCTCCATCGCACCACTGGCACGGAACACGGCAATCGCCACCAGCATGGCCACCAGGAAGGGAATCAGGTTCACCGCCACCTCGAAGCCCTGTTTGGCCCCGGTGATGAAGGCGTCATAGACATCGATGCCGCGCCGCCAGCCAGCCAGCAGGAAGGCCACGATGATGGCGAACAGCAGCAGGTTGCCGACAAACGCCGAGCGCACGCCCAGCATTTCCGGCGGCGCCGTGATCACCGAGGCCACCACCAGCCCCATGCAGGCGGCAATGCCGGCGCCATAGGCCAGCACCACGCGATCGAGCAGCTTCAGCCCCTGCAGCCACGCAACCATGACCAGCCCGGCCAGCGTGCCGACGGTGGTGGTGATCAGGATGGGCAGGAAGACACTGGCCGGCTCGGCCGCGCCGAACTGCGCCCGGTACAGAAAGATGGTCACCGGGATCAGCGTCACCGACGAGGTGTTGAGCACCAGGAACAGGATCTGGGCATTGGTCGCCGTCTCGGGCGTGGGGTTCAGCGTCTGCAGGTCCTTCATGGCCTTGAGGCCGAGCGGCGTGGCGGCGTTGTCCAGGCCCAGCATGTTGGCGGCCAGGTTCATGGTCACCGAACCCATGGCCGGGTGGCCGGCCGGCACCTCCGGCATCAGCCGCCGGAACAGCGGCGAGAGTCCGCGCGCCAGCTTCTCGATAAGCCCCGCGCGCTCGGCAATGTGGAACAGCCCGAGCCAGAAGCAGAGCAGCCCGACCAGCCCGAGCGCGATCTCGACCGAGGTGCGTGCCGCCTTGAAGCTGGCATCCACGGCGGCGGCCACGATTTCCGGCTGGCCGCCCACGGTCGCCTGCCACAGGCAGGTGGCGAAGGCGATCAGGAAGAATCCCAGCCAGATACGGTTGAGCATGCGGGCAATCCCTGCGGGGTGATGGGGCCTTGGCGGACTCGCCATGGGCCGGTGCGGCCGGTGACGCGGGTCAGTCGCTACCGGCCATGACTGGCGACCGGCAAACCGGCCGCCAAGTGAAGCCGAATCGCCCTGCCCGCTCAAGCCCCTGCAGCGCCCGGCCATGCCGCGGGGGGCGGCAGCCGGCCATGGCGGAACTACGCTTTCGGGACACGTCCGCGTTCCGGGAGCCTGTCATGGCCTTGCGTATCGGCATCAACGGTTTTGGCCGCATCGGCCGCCTGCTGGCCCGGGTGCTGGCCGCCCGGCCCGGTGTCGTCATCAGCCACATCAACGACCCCGGCCTCGATCCTGCACAGGCCGCCCACCTGCTCGCCTTCGACAGCGTGCACGGGCGCTGGGCCGGGCACGCGGCGGCCGATGGTGCCGGCCTGCGCGTGAACGGCCATGGCGTCGGCTTCAGCCGCGAGCGCGACATTGCCGTGGCCTGGGCGGACCGTGCCGATGTCGTGGTCGACTGCTCGGGCCGCCTGCGCGACGCCCGCGACCTCGCCCCCTACTGGCAGGTACGCATCCCGCGGGTGCTGGTGTCGGCCCCGGTCGACGGCGTCCCCAACATCGTGGTCGGCGTCAACGACCACGGCCGCGACATCGAGGCGCCAGGCCTCTGCGCCGCCTCCTGCACCACCAACTGCCTGGCCACCACAGCGAATGTTTTACATGAAGAATTCGATATAACTAACGGTTTTGTAACGACTATACATGGACTTACCAATGACCAGGCCCTGATGGACCAGGGCCATGAGGACTGGCGCCGCGGCCGCGCCGGCGGCAGCTCGCTGATTCCCACCACCTCCGGCTTTGCCAAGGCCATCGGCCGCGTGCTGCCCGATCTGGCCGGCCGCCTCGACGGCTATGCGGTGCGCGCGCCCATCGCCAATGCCTCGCTGATCGATGCCACCTTCCGGCTGGCGCGCCCGGCCACGGCCGACAGCGCCAATGCCGCACTGCGCCGCGCCGCCGCCGGCGCGCTGGCCGGCATCCTGGCCGTCGAGGACCGGCCACTGGTCTCCGCCGACTTCCGCGGCGACAGCCACTCCGCCGTCATCGACAGCGCCCTGACCCGCGTCCTCGACAACGGCCACCTGCTGAAAGTCGTGGCCTGGTACGACAACGAAACCGGCTACAGCCACCGGCTGGCGACACTGGCGATGAGACTGGCTGGTCTCTGAACAAGCTCAGGTGGTTTCGAGAAAACAGCTATCCACATTTTCTGTGGATAAGTATGTGGGCTTTTTACCGCGAAGCCTCGCCAAGGCCCGCCGTACGCGGCTTGGCAACAATTTGGCGATTTTTTCGTCACGAAAACTATTTCCAATAAAATCAGTGGCTTATTTTTTATACAGCGGCGATTTCAGGCGCTGGCTGGAATTTGTCCAGCCGCGAGGCGGGCTGTCGCCACTCTTGTCCGACACGGTGCATAACCTCGCGCCAAAAATCACTTAGCAGCGATCGCTGACGAAACTTAAAGTGATTTCTCAAGTGAAAACCCGCAAGCGGCATGAATGCTCGCCGGCCTCCGGGCAGCCCCGGACATCCTGTCCTACAGTTGTCGCCCCACGTGCAAGCAGCACCGGCAGGTCATGGCTTGTCAGGCCGGGTTATAGGCCCGGTCGCCGGGCCTGCGTACCTTGCCCTCACCCTACTTCTACATGGCACGAGGCCTCCCGATGTCCACGGTCCTCCCCTCCTCCCCGCGCCGCGACATCCCCGGCGACCCCGGCCTGCCGCTGGTGGGCCACACCTTCGGCTTCATGCACGACCCGGTGCGCTTTCTCGGCGCGCGCTATCGGCGCTATGGCGAGATCTCCTGGAGCAATGCCTTCGGCATCCGCATGGTGTCCATGCTCGGCCCGGACGCGAACCAGTTCGTGTTCCGCAACCAGGGCGACCTGTTCTCCAACAACCAGGGCTGGGACTATTTCATCGGCAAGTTCTTCACCCGCGGCATCATGCTGCTGGACTTCGAGGAGCACCGTTACCACCGCTCCATCATGCAGGCGGCGTTCAAGAAGCCGGTGCTGGTGCGCTATCTCGGCCACATGAACCCGATGATCGAACGCGGCATCGGCGCCTGGAAACCGTCGCCACGCTTTCCGGTGTTCCGTCACCTGAAGCAGCTGACGCTGGACATGGCCACCGAAATCTTCGTCGGGGCAAAACTGGGGCGCGAGGCCGACCAGCTGAACCAGGCCTTCATCGACACCGTGAAGGCCGGCACCGCGCTGGTGCGCCATCCGGTACCCGGGCTGCGCTGGAAGAAAGGCCTCGATGGCCGGCGCGTGCTCGAGGACTACTTCCGCGCCAGCATCGCCGCCAAGCGTGCCCGCGAGACCGACGACCTGTTTTCCGTGCTCTGCCATGCGCGCGCCGAAACCGGCGAAAGCTTCAGCGACGACGATGTCGTCAACCACATGATCTTCCTGCTGATGGCCGCACACGACACCACCACCATCACCCTGTGCTCGATTTTCAACCGGCTGGCGCAGAGCCCGGAGTGGCAGGAGCGCGTGCGTGCAGAGTCGTTTGCCCTCGGCAAGCGTCATCTCGACTATGAAGACCTGGAGCGGCTCGAGGCCATGGGCCTGGTGATGAAGGAAGCGCTGCGCATGATGTCGCCGGTACCGTCGATCCCGCGCAAGACCGTGAAGGACGTGCACTACAAAGACTTCCTGATTCCCCGCGGCACCTTCATCAACGTGGTGCCCTACTACACGCACTACATGGAGGAGTGGTGGGAGAATCCGCAGCAGTTCGACCCGCTGCGCTTCAGCGAGGCACGCAACGAGCACAAGAAGCACATGTACCAGTACGTACCCTTCGGCGGCGGCGCCCACATGTGCATCGGCCTGCATTTCGCCGAAGTGCAGATCAAGGCCATCCTGCACCAGGTGGTGCAGCACTATCGCTGGCAGGTGAAGCCGGGCTACGACATGCCGGTGGACAACACGTCGCTGCCGGTGCCGGCCGACGGCCTGCCGGTGCGCTTCGAGCGGCTCTGAGCGGCGCGCTGCGCGCCGACGTCAAGCCGGCTGCACGGCGTCGTCAATACGGCACGGCAGCCGCCGCTTAGTGTCAGTCTCATGACGACAAGAGGAGCGCCGACATGACTGCCCAATCCGCCCTGCCCCGCGCCACCCGGCCCATTCCCGTCGACCGGGGCCGCCCCGTGATCGGCTACCTGCCGGAATTCATGAAGGATCCGCTGGCCTTCGCGCAGATGCTCGAACGCCGCAACGGCCCGGTGGTGATGAGCCCGATGATGGGCCAGAACTCCGTCGTGCTGCTCGGCCCCGATGCCTGCCAGTTCGTGCTGCAAGACAGGGAAGGCAACTTCTCCAGCCATGGCGGCTGGGACTACTTCATCGGCAAGGTATTCCCCGGCTCCATCATGGCCATGGACGACCCGGCGCACCGCTTCCAGCGCCGCATCATGCAGCAGGCCTTCAAGAAACCCGCACTCACCGCCTATATCGAGGCCATGAACCCGCGCATTGCCGAAGGCATTGCCCGCTGGCAGCCCCGCGCCGACTTCCCGGTATTCCAGAGCATCAAGCAGCTGACGCTGGACCTGGCCACCTCCATCTTTCTGGGCGAGGAAATCGGACCGGATGCCGCGCGCATGAACAAGGCCTTCATCGATACCGTCGATGCCGCCCTGGCCTATATCCGCGTGCCCATCCCTCCCTTCAACATGTGGAAAGGCATGAAAGGCCGCCAGTTGCTCGAGGCGTATTTCTACCGCCTGCTGCCAAAGAAGCGCGCAACCGCCACCCCCGACTTCTTCAGCCAGTTCTGCCACGCCACCGACGAGGACGGTGCCCGCTTCAGTGACAAGGAAGTGGTCGACCACATGATCTTCCTGCTGATGGCCGCGCACGACACCACGACCAGCACGCTGACCACGATGTTCTATGCCCTCGCCCGCCACCCGGAATGGCAGCAACGCCTGCGCGAGGAAAGCCTGGCCTTCGGCAAGGAATGGCTGAGCTTCGAGGACCTGGAAAAGATGGAGTCGCTGGGCTGGGTGATGAAGGAGGCGCTGCGCATGTATCCGCCGCTCACCTCGATGCCGCGCCGGGCCACCCGGGATTGCGTGTTCAACGGCTACAAGCTGAAGAAAGGCCAGCTGGTGGGCGTTTATCCCATCCACACCCACCACATGCCGGAGTACTGGAGCGAACCCTACCGCTTCGACCCGGAGCGCTTCTCGCCGGCCCGCGCCGAACACAAGAAACACATGTTCCAGTGGATTCCCTTCGGCGGCGGCGCCCACATGTGCCTCGGCCAGCACTTTGCCGACCTGCAGGTGAAGGCCGTCATGCACCAGATCCTGCAGCACTACCGCTGGAGCATTCCTGAGGGCTACGAGATGCCCTACCAGCACGTGCCGATCGCCAAGCCCAAGGATGGCCTGCCAGTTCGGCTCGATCGGCTTTGACTCAAAGCCAGCCCCGGCGCACCGGCGGCAGCGCGGCCTCCGCCACCGGTTCGGCATGGCATTCAATGCCGAGCCGGCGCATCACCCGGCAATACTTGGCGGCCAACTCCTCGCTCAGCCCATCGCGCCATGCACATGGCGCCTCGGCCAGACGTCGCTCGGCCTCTTCCGGACTCAGGCAGAACAGGCCGGCCAGCCCCAGCACGATGTCGTCACGGCACGCTGGCGCCAGCGCCCGGCCCGAGATGCACACCCTGAATGTCGACATGACACACCCCCTGCAGAATGCCCGGAAATTCTAGGCAGCCCGGGGCATCGGCAGCCATGCGTAGTCGCCGCAGGCCCGGAAATCCGGTCCATCTCCCGCCAATCGCCAAAAATTGCAGATCCGACCTGAAGAGTGTGCGATAAGCACTTGTTAAACATCATTTTATGGATAATATCGGGCAATCACGCCGATTTGCCGCCAGCCGCCTCGGCTTGGCACAATCCCGGACAGCCCGCTGATGGTCTTACGCATGAAACCGCTTTGCCACGGACTTGCCCTGCTTGCCCTCTGCCTCGCACCGTTCGGCGCGCAGGCCGGCAACATCTACAAGTTTCGCGACGAAAACGGCAACGTGCTGTTCACCAACGTGGTGACGGCACAGAAGAAGCCGCGCGGAGACGACTTCAGGAAGTACACGGTGCTGGAAAAGGTCACCTGGTTCCCGGACACCAACGTACACCGCTACAGCAACTGGGGTGACAGCGAATATGCCGTCAAGCCCAGCTTCAGCAAGAACCGCAACGCCTTCGATCACCTGATACAGGCCGCCGCCGAGACACACGATATCGACCACGGCCTGGTCAAGGCCATCATCCACACCGAATCCGGCTTCAACCCGCGTGCGCGCTCCAAGCCCGGTGCCCAGGGCCTGATGCAGCTGATGCCGGCCACCGCCGGCATGTATGGCGTGGCCGATGCCTACGACCCGGTCGAGAACATCCAGGCCGGCACCCGCCACATCAAGTACCTGATCAATCGCTACAAGAATCTGGAACTCGCGCTCGCCGCCTACAACGCCGGCGAGGGCAATGTGAAAAAGTACGGCGGCATCCCGCCCTTTGCGGAAACCCAGGATTACGTGAAGCGAGTGCTGAGCCGCTATCGCAACCTGTACGGTGGCAGCAGCACGGCCATCGCTGCCCTAACCCCCGCCGTCAGCCACGCCGTGGCCACGCACTGAGC
>DAIRDY010000011.1:0-24069 GCA_036795935.1 Moraxellaceae bacterium
GCCGGCGCCTTGCGCCGGCTTTTTTATTGGGCCCGCCGCTGCATCCTGGCCTCTTGCGCTGTTTGCATTCGCGTCAGCGGGCGTGACAATCCGGCATCGCCCCCAACGGATGCCCGCCATGTCCCTGTACTCACGCCATGTCTTCCCCCACCTGCTCGAATGGATCATGACCCAGCCTGCCTTCCTGGCGGCTCGTGCCGAGCTGCTGGCCGGTGTCGACGGCGATGTGCTGGAAGTTGGTTTCGGCACCGGCATCAACCTCGAGTATTACCCCGCGGCCGTGGACAGCCTGACCACGGTCGACGTCAATCCCGGCGTACATCGCCTGGCCGAAAAGCGGCTGGCGAAATCCCGGCTGCCGGTGAAGTTCGAGCTGGTCAGTGGCGAGCGCCTGCCGATGCCGGATGACAGCTACGATGCCGTGGTCTCGACCTGGACGCTGTGCAGCATTCCCGACGTGGCCAGCGCGCTGCGCGAAATCCGGCGCGTGCTGAAGCCGGGCGGCCGCTTCTTTTTCGTGGAGCATGGCCTGCACCCGGACCCTGCCATACAGAAATGGCAGCACCGGCTGACGCCGCTGCAGAAAGTCATTGCCGATGGCTGCCACCTGAACCGCGACACACTGAAGCTGGTGGCCGCTGCCGGCCTTGCCACCGAACACTACCGCCAGTTCGAAGCCGAAGGCCTGCCCCGTGTCGGCGCCTTCATGACGCTGGGTGTGGCCCGCAAGTAATCCGTGATGGCTTGAAAGCAAAACGCCGGGCAATGCCCGGCGTTTTGCTTTCCGTATGCGCTCAGCGCGTCAGCGTGAAGCGGCCGGAGACGCCGCCCTCGGGGCGGCGCTCGACCTGCGCCTCGTCAATGCGCACTCCCTGCGCCACCAGCTGTCCAAGCCAGCCGGCCACCGCATTGAAATCGGCGCGTTCTATCCATACACGCACGCCGTCTTCGCCCTGCGGTTCGACACGGGTGAGCACGAGGCCGCTGCTGCCGGCAAGGGCATTGGCCGTGCCCAGCACTGAGCCGGCGGTGGCCGGCGCGTGCCGCACCTGGGCGGCGTTGTCCTGCATCCACAGCAACAGCTGACGGTTGCTTTCATAGCTCTGCTGCACGCGCGCGGCAGCACGATGCGACGGCAGCCACAGCCCGAATACCAGCACCGTCAGCAGCACGGCCACGCCGAGCAGTTGCAGCGCCCGCTGTTCCCTCGGCTCGAACTGCTGCCAGCGCCGGCGTAGCGGCAGCAACTGCGGTGCCAGGGCATCCTGCCAGTGCTTGATGAGCGTTTTCATGCGCCACCCTCCACACGCAGGCGGCCGCGGATGGCGCCGCCACTGCCGGCATTGGCAGACACGATTTCAGCCGCCATGCCCTGCCCTTCCAGGCGCTGCTTGAGGGCATCGATCTCGCCGAGGCCGCGCGCCTCGACATCAACCGTGAACACGCCGCCGCTGTAGTCGATGCGCTGGGTGGCAAGGCCGCTGCCCTGCATGGCCTCGGCAATGCGCGTCAGCAAGGGCAGCGACTGGCTGGTGGCACCACCGCTGCGCAGATGGCCTTCCATCTGCCGGCGCACATCGACCACGCGACGCTCGTTCGGGAACAGCTCGCGGTACAGGCTCACTGTCGCGGCCTGGGTCTTGCCGGCCTGGTGCCGGAAATAGAAATAGCGGGTCCATTCGGACAAGAGCTGCAGGCTGAAGGCCAGCAGCAGGAACACGGCGGCAATGCGCAAGGCGCGCGGCAACAGCGGCGCGGAGGCGTTTGCAAACTCCTGCTGCAGCAGGTTGCCGGCTTCGGCACTCCAGTCAGTGGCCGCCAGGCAATTCAGCAGTGCACTGTCGGCATCCTCACGAAGCTGGAGTTCGACGCCGGCTCCGGCTGCCCAGGCCGCAATGGCCGCCTGCTCGGGATGGCCGGCGGCGATGAAGGCCTGCACCGGCTGCGCGTCCTGCTCGGCAGCGGCGGCACGCAACAAAAGGCCGGCATCGGCTTCGAGGGCGGCACCGGCCAGTTCGCCGGTGCGCAGGCGCAGGCCGCTGTCATCAGCCAGCAGCGTCCACTGTCCGTCGGCATGCGGCAGCAGCAACAGGTCGGGCAGCACCGCCTGCACCTGCCAGCCATTGGCGCGACAGTCCTGCAGCAGCGCGCCGAGATAATCCAGTGCCACTGCCAGCAGTGGCAGGCGACCGTCGGCATCGCCCTCACCGGCCACCACCTGCAGGTTTTCCACGTCTTCGCCCACCTGCTCCTCGATCAGCCAGGCGAGCGCGTCGGCGGCTTGCCGGCGTTGCCGTGCCGACACCTGCACCGAAGTGAACAAGCAACGCGTGGCGGGAATGAATACCGTGACGCGCGCCACCGGAAACTGCGCCGCAAGTGCCGACACGGCCTGCCGGCCGAGCGGCTGCACGCTGGCGCCGTCCTGGCGCCAGGCCATGACAGAGGACTCCGCGGCGGCATTGTCATCAAGTCTGAGAAAAAGCATGTCCATCAGGGAGCTTCCGTGGCAGTGGCGGCCGGCAATGTGGGCGGCTCCGCCTTGCTGCTGTTGCGACTGAACTTGCGGCCAAAGTCGCGCGCAGTGACGCGCAGTGTACCGGATTGGTCCCGGGCGAGCATGGCATGCAGCACGCTGTGGCGCCCCCCGATGTCGGCATCAACCGCGAGCTCGAACCAGCCGCTCTGCACGGCGAGCTGGCCCTGCAAGCGGGTCTTGGCCGGCTGGTCGAGGCCGTTGAACACCGGCTCGGCAAGAAACTCCTCGGCACTGGCATAGCCCTTGTCAGGACGGTTTTCCGCAAGATCGCGCGCGGTGCTGGCGCTCAGCGTATCGGCCAGCGCCAGCAACAGCGTGGCGTCGGCGGTATTGATGTTGAGCCCGGCATTGGCCGGCAGCGCCGCGACATGCGGACGCAGGCGCTCGACGGCCTCGGCCGTGAAGCCGCGCACCAAGCGCAGCTCGGACACGTCGGCCAGTGCCCGGTTGGCCGCACGGTACGGTACGTCGAGCCGGGTGTAGAAATCGTCCTCGGCGCCGTCGATGCCGTCCGGCTCGCTGTCCGGATCCAGCCAGTCGCGCAGCGCCGGCGCCAGTGCCTCCGGCAGGTCGAGCGCCGTGAGCAGGCGGCGGAAGATGGCCATCGCCTCTTCGTCGGCGGCGTTGTCGCGCCACAGCCGGTTGAGGTTGAAGCGGCCCTGCAGGTCGCTGATGCCGGCGTAGAGCATGCCGCCTTCCACCGGGAACGGCGGCAGCGGCTTGGCCCAGGTTTCCCCCAGGCTGTCGACCTCGCGGCCTTTGCGCTTGTCATCTTCGCTGTCACGCGCCAGCAGGTCGCGGGCAAAAGCCTCGGCACCGGCGGTGTACAGCAGGGCCTGGTCCTGGCTGAACAGGCCCTCGGCATGACGCAGTGCCTGATGCTGGCGACGCACCATGCCGGCGGTGAGCAGCACCGCCAGCGCCACGATCAGGATCACCGTGATAAGCGCCACGCCACGTGCACGGCGGCGGACAGAATGCTCAGGGCGTCTGTGCACTCGGCACCTCCACGCTGTCCGGCAGCAGGATGACACGGCGGATCTCGCCCAGGCCTTCACGCCGGAACACGATCTCCACCCCTTGCGGCAGCGGCAGGTCCTGCCCCTCGCTGCGCGCGGCCGTCAGCAGTGGCCATTCGCCATGCCAGGTGCCGCCTTCGTATACGCGCAGGCTGAAATCGCTGACGTCATCGAGCAGCACGATGCGTTCGGGCTGCGCCGTGCGTACGCGGTCGAGCATGTCCCAGCGCTCGCGCACGAGTTCGCCGTTGTCGAGGCGGTAGCGCAGGCGCACCAGCTCGCTGCGCGTCTGGCCAAGCGGATTGCGCCAACCGCGACGCGTGAACTCCATGACATTCGGCTGCGGCAGGAAGAATGCCGGTTGCACATCGCCGAACTCGTCACGCACCGGCCGCAGCAAGGCCTGCTGCAGGTCGCGCTGCAGCAGGTTCATGGCTTTCTGCAGCGCCTGCATCTGCGCCAGATGACGCTGCCCCTGCTCGCGCGCCACCACGGTGTCGGTCAGCAGGCGGTAGGCGCCCACGGCGATGAAGGCAAGAATGGTCACTGCCACCAGCAGCTCGAGCAGCGTGAAGCCCTGATGCCGGCGCTCAGCGGTCATTGCTGTTCTCGGCGGCCGGTCGCGGCAGGAAGGCCACCAACGTGGTGACGGCCGCCGCATTGTCGAGGAAGCCCTCTGCCTTGGGCGCAACGCTGATGTCGAGCCGGCGCACGTCGCGGCTGGGCGTCGGTGAAACCTTGGTGGTGATGACCCAGTCGCGCCCGGCCATGCTGACCGGGCGCTGGCCCTGACCGACTTCGGGGAAGGCGCGCTGCAACTGCAGCTCGGCCAGATGGTTGAGCGCCGCCCAGTGCGCGATGCTCTTGTCGGCCAGGCGTGCGGTGGTGGCGAGCTGGCTGTTTTGTGCCGACAGCAGGGTGACGGCAGCAACCGCGAAGATGGCCAGCGCCACCAGCACCTCCAGCAGGGTGAAACCGCGCACCAAGGGTTTCATGTGCCGGATTCCGCGGCGGCGCCGTCGTGCACGCGGCCGATTTCATCGAGGCGCAGCGTGAGGCGGCGTGACGGGTCTTCGCTGAGACGCAACTCCAGTTCCACCGGCGTGGCTTCGCCGCTGGACAGCAGCAGCAGGTCGGGCTCGATGTGGGCGCCCGCATCCTCCCCTTCCTTGTCGCTGCCGGTCAGCGGCCGGGCTTCGGCCTGCTTGCGCGGCAGGCGCAGGCGGCTTTCGGTCAGCAGGCGCAACTCCAGCCCTTCAGGCAGCGTGTGTGCGGCAAACAGGCGGCCGGCGCAGGGCCGCCAGCGCTGGGTATCTTCACTGAAGCAGAGAAAGACATAGCCGTCCGCCTCCACCTTGAGGCCGTACTCACGGTTTTCCATCACCGCCTCGTCACTGGCCAGCGCCAAGAGCGCCGACAGGCGCTCGGCTTCTTCCGGCAACTGACGCTCGGGGCCGCCGAGATTGATGTTGAGCAGTACCACGGACGAAAGAATGCCCACCACCAGAATCACCATCAGCAATTCCAGCAGGGTGAAACCGGCAAGCCGGTGGCAGGCCGCGGTGCGCACGCTGATCAGTCGTAGTAGATGTCGGCGTTGAAGCCGTCACCGCCTTCGGCACCGTCGGCACCCAGCGAGTACAACTCGAAGGGACGGCCGGCATCACCGGGCGCGAAATAGCGGAACGGATTGCCCCAGGCATCTTCCGGCAGCTTTTTCAGGTAGCCGCCGTCCGGGAAGGTCTTGGCCGAGGCCGGGCGCGTGACCAGTGCCTCGAGGCCTTCATCCGTGGTCGGGTATTTGTGGTTGTCCAGCTTGTACATCTGCAGCGCATTCGCCACCGCGCCCAGGCTGGTCTTGGAGGTGGTCACGCGCGCCTGGTCATCCTTGCCGACGACATTGGTCATCACGATGGTGGCGAGAATGCCGAGGATGGCCACCACCACCATGAGTTCGATCAGGGTAAAACCGCTTTGCTTCTTCATTGCACACACTCTGCTTGCAAAAATGGATACTGACAGCCTGCTGAAAACCCACGGGATGGGCACTTTCAGCAAGCAGCTAAAAATCAGCCCACCAGGTTGTTCATCGACAGGATGGGCAACATGATGGCGAGCACGATGAGGAACACCACGCCCGCCATCACCAGCAGCATGAAGGGCTCGAACAGTCCCACCAGCGTGGTGATCAGGTTGCCGAGTTCCTTGTCCTGCATGACGGCGGCGCGCGCCAGCATGTCGTCGAGCTCGCCGCTCTGCTCGCCGCTGGCAATCATCTGCATCATCATCGGCGGAAAATGGCCACTCTCCTCGAGGGCGCGACTCAGGCTGCCGCCCTCGGTCACCTTCACTGCCGCCTGGCGGATGGCATCGCGGATCAGCCAGTTCGAGGTCACCTCGGCGGAAATGCGCAGGCCCTCCACCAGCGGCACGCCGCTGCGGCTCAGGATGCTGAGCGTGCTGGAAAAGCGCGCGGCGTTGGCGCCACGCACCAGCTTGCGCAGCAACGGCAGGCGCAGCTGCCAGGCATGCAGGCGATAGCGCATCGCATCCTGGCGCAGCAGCGGACGCGCGGCAAAGCCGCCGGCGACCAGCAGTACCAACAGGTAGGGACCCACCGCCTTGGTGGTGTCGCTGGCCCAGATCAGCATGCGCGTCAGCAGCGGCAACTCCTGTCGCGTGTTGTCGAAAACCTTGACGATGTCCGGCACCACATACACCAGCAGGCCGACCACGATCAGGGTGGCCACCACGGTCAGGATGGCCGGGTAGATCATCGCGCCCTGGATCTTCTTCTGGATGTCGTAGCGCGACTCGGTGTAGTCGGCGAGCTGGTTCAGCACCAGTTCGAGGTGGCCGGACTTTTCGCCGGCAGCCACGGTGGCCCGGTACAGGTCAGGAAAGGCCTGCGGGAACTCGCCCATGGACTGCGCCAGCGTATAGCCTTCGATGACGCGGGCTCGCACGGCCAACAGCAGGCTTTGCAGCCCGGGACGCTCGGTCTGGCGCGAGACCGCACGCAGGCTTTCCTCGACCGGAATGCCGGCCTGGATCAGCGTGGCGAGCTGGCGCGTGATCAGCGCCAGCTCGTAGGCGCTCATGCCGCCGCCACCGAAGCTGAACAGGCGGCGCTCGCGCTTGTGCTCGGCCGCCGCCGCTTCCACCGACAGCGGCACCCAGCCCTTGTCGCGCAGTTGCTGGCGCACCTGGCGCGCGCTGTCGGCCTCGAGCACGCCTTTCTGCTTGCGCCCGGCCTCGTCGACGGAAACGAACTCAAACGCCGGCATGGTCAGCCTTCACGCGTGACACGCAGGACTTCTTCCAGCGTGGTGACACCGGCCAGCACGTTGCGCGCACCGTCCTGGCGGATGCTCGGCCCGTGGCGGCGCGCATGCGCCTCCAGCTCGTGCTCGCCGGCATTGTTGTGGATGAGCCGGCGCAGCTCCTCGTCGATGACGATGAGCTCGTAGATGCCGGTACGGCCGCGATAACCGAGCTGGTTGCAGTGCGCGCAGCCACGCGCCTTGTACAGCACCGGCGGCCGAGCGACATCGACGCCGAGCAGCGCGCAGGCCGAGGCATCGGCCTCGTAGGGCTCGCGGCACTCGGGGCAGAGCACGCGCACCAGGCGCTGTGCCAGCACGCCGAGCAGCGACGACGACAGCAGGAAGGGCTCGATGCCCATGTCGTGCAGGCGGGTGACGGCGCCGACCGCGGAATTGGTATGCAGTGTCGACAGCACGAGATGGCCGGTCAGCGAGGCCTGCACGGCAATCTCGGCGGTTTCCAGATCGCGGATTTCACCCACCATCACCACGTCCGGGTCCTGGCGCAGGATGGCGCGCAGGCCGCGGGCGAAGGTCATGTCGACCTTGGTGTTGACCTGGGTCTGGCCGATGCCGTCGAGCTGGTATTCGATGGGATCTTCGACCGTCAGGATGTTGCGCGACTTGTCGTTGAGCTCGGTCAGCGCGGCATAGAGCGTGGTGGTCTTGCCGGAACCGGTGGGGCCGGTGACCAGGATGATGCCGTGCGGCTTGTTGATGAGCTCGCGCAACAGCACATGGTCGCGCGCGGCCATGCCGAGGTGGGATACGTCGAGGCGGCCGGCCTGCTTGTCGAGCAGGCGCAGCACCACGCGCTCGCCGTTGCTGGACGGCATGGTCGAGACACGTACGTCGACCTCGCGGCCGGCCAGGCGCAGCGAGATGCGGCCGTCCTGCGGGACGCGCTTCTCGGCAATGTCGAGACGCGCCATGACCTTGATGCGCGAGACCAGGAGCGGCGCCAGCTCGCGCTTGGGTTGCACGATCTCGCGCAGCACGCCGTCGACACGCAGGCGCACCGACAGGCGTTTTTCATAGGTTTCGATATGGATGTCCGAGGCGTTCTCGCGGATGGCCTCGGTGAGCAGCGCATTGATCAGGCGGATGATGGGCGCATCGTCCTCCTGCTCCATCAGGTCTTCGGCCTCGGGCACCATCTCGGCCAGGCTGGCCAGATCCATGGTGTCGCCCAGGCCCTCGACCATCTGCATGGATTCGCTGGAGTCGCTCTGGTAGGCGCGGGCCAGCAGCCCGTTGAAATCGTCGGCCGGCACTTCGCGGCAGCTGAGCGGCAAGCCGAGCACGCGCCGGGTTTCGGCCAGCGCGGTAAGCCTGAGGCCGGGACGGTGGATGACCTGCGCACGGCCATCCTCGACGCGGTCGAGCAGCACGCCATGGCGCTTGGCAAAGGCATAGGGAAAGCGTCGGAACGCGGGCACCGTCATGGTGTCTTGTTGTTCGGGCATGAAGCACATCCTGCGGCGCCGGGCGCCATCCTGCCGGGCGGACACTCCGCCCTGCCCCGGCGTGAAACGCAGCCAGTCTACTGCAAGGCGATGACGGGTCAACGACAACCGTGTACAGGAATGATGCACAAGGCAGGCAATGCCCGGGCATAATCGCGGACATTCACCGCAGCACGGAGCAGGCATGAGCACACTGGTCTACCGCCAGAACGTATGGTGGGGTCGGCAGACCTTCGCCACCGGACAGGGCCGGCACTGGCACATGGCCGGCATGGACCTCTCCGTCATCCGCCAGGCACGGGAATGGCAGTTCCAGGTCCATCGCCCCGCCAGCCAGAGCGAAGACAACCACCACTGGCAGTGCGATGACCGGTTGCCTGCCGAGCCACTGGGCGAACTCAGCCGCTTCGTGTTCCGGCAGACCACGGAAACCCTGACCCTGCTGCCACGATTGGCCGACCGTTCGGTGGTCATCCGGCCGGTGATGCCGCTGTTCGTGCCGGCCGGACAGGAAGTGACCTTTTACGTGAGCACCCCGGTCTGGCTTGTCGCGCAGGCCGAGGGCCAGGGCGCACCGCTGCTGGACATTCCCGTGGTGCGTCCCGCCGACACCTGGTTCGGTCCCAACACCGTGCGCGGCGAACTCTGCTACGCCACTGAAGTCACCGGACGCCTGGAACTCGGCCAACTTACGCCGCGCCCGTTTCGGGCCGTGACCCCGGTGCATATCCGCAACCTGGCGAGCGTGCAGATGCCGGTGGAGCGCATCAACCTGCCGGTGCCCTTCCTGCCGGTGCATGCCGCGGAGTCCGGACGCCTCTGGACGCCGACGCTGGAGGTCACCGTCGAGATGCAGCAGAAAGCGCCGCGCATCCGCATCGGTCACGGCGTCACCACCGAAGCCGGCCATGTCGAGTTGCTGACGCCGGCGCGCCGCGGTGCGGAAGAGCATGCGCTGATCCGCGTTTTCGACACCCTCTTCGACTAGGAGCACGCCCCATGGCCGACTTCAGTCTCGCCTCCTTCTTCACCATGGAAAAGCTCACGGCCATCTCCGCCGGGCTGCTGTTGCTGCTGCTGGGCTGGTTGCTGGCCCGCGTGCTGTCCAACACCTTCGTGCGCACCATGCAGCACCGGTTGACGCCGCACCAGCTGCTGATGGGCCGGCGCACCATTTTCTACGTCATCTTCATCCTGTTCACGATTGCTGCGTTGCGCGAAATGGGCTTCCAGCTCAGCGTGCTGCTGGGCGCGGCCGGCATCCTGTCGGTAGCCATCGGCTTTGCCTCGCAGACTTCGGCCTCCAACCTCATCAGCGGCCTGTTCCTGATCGGCGAAGGGCCGTTCGCCATCGGCGACTTCATCCGTGTCGGCAGCACCGAGGGCGAGGTGCTGTCCATCGACCTGCTGTCGGTGAAGCTGCGCACGCCGGACAACCTCTATGTCCGCATCCCCAACGAGCAGCTGATCAAGTCCGAGGTGGTCAACCTGACGCGCTTTGCCATCCGCCGCCTGAATCTCGCGGTTGGCGTGGCCTACAAGGAAGACATCCCGCGCGTGCGCCACATCCTGATGCAGGTGGCCACAGAGAATCCGCTCTGCCTCAACGAGCCGGCACCGCGGGTGATCGTTCAGGGCTTCGGCGCCTCGTCCGTGGACCTGATGTTCCAGATATGGACGCGCAAGGAAAACTTCCTGACCATGCGTGACTCGATACAGGAAGCCGTCAAGCGTGCCTTCGATGACAACGGCATCGAGATCCCCTTCCCGCAGGTGTCGGTGAATGCAGGCTCCGCCACCGCTCCCCTGCCCTTGCGCATTATTCCGCCGGAGACTCAGGCGGCTGACACGGGAAAACAGCCATGAAAAAGGCCCCTCGCGGGGCCTTTTTCATGGTGACGGCAGGGCTCAATACTTCTCGATCAGCTGTACCAGGATGCGCAGGTCGTTCTCGCCGATGCGGATGATGCGAAAGCCGGCATGAAACTCGTTGGGCGATTCTTCCGAGGGACGGCTCCACACCACCTGGGCATCGAAGCTCAGCGTATTGGACCCCGCCAGCGTTTCCGGCAGCACGGTGCTGATGTCGTAACGGCTGCCCACCCGCAATTCCTCGCGCGACGCCAGCTTGAAGCCGTCCAGCGAGATGTTCACCAGACGTCCCAGGTTCATGCCATTGGTGCGATCGAAGATGCGCAACACGGTGCCAATACGCTTGCGAGTCTGGCGCCGGTTCTTCTTGGCCATTTCCTCCAGCAGGTCGTCCTTGTTGCGCTCGCTGACCGTGCGCAGGGTAATGGCTGCACCCACATACTGGCCGTCGGGCGACGGAATCGGTGCCGCTGACACTTCGGCATGGTGCATCACGCCGTCACTGCCCTTCACATAGAACCCCGACGCGCGCTGGAAGCGGTGCTGACGGCTGGTCGCACCCTGGATATCGCACCCCTCCCATGACGTACGCACCCCCTCGGCGTTCTGGAAAATCACTTCGGTGACAGAGCGGCCGACCAGCGCCTCCGGATCGAGTGCAAACAGGTGACGCATGGCCGGATTCACGAAACTGATGTCGCCAACGGCATCCACGGCCACCATGCCGTCACCGAGGGCATGCAGCAGCTGTTCGTTCTGCTGCTTGAGCTGCTGGATTTGCTGCAGCTGTCTTTCCAGCTCGCGGCGCTGGCGATCAAGGTCAAGGAAAACGTTGACCTTGGAAATCAGCACCTCGCGATCAATAGGCTTGGCCAGATAGTCGACCGCCCCCACCTCATAGCCGCGAAACAGATGACGCTTGTCGCCATTGGCCGTGACGAAAATGATGGGAATGGACTGCGTCTTCTTGTTGCGGCGCATGAGCTCCGCCATCTCGAAGCCGTTCATGCCAGGCATCTGGACATCAAGCAACACCAGCGCCACTTCATGCTTGAGCAGCAGGCGCAAGGCGTCATTGCCGTTGTCCGCCGTCAGCAACTCGACATCCGGGCGCTCCAGCAGTGTTTCGAGCGCGACCAGGTTTTCGCTTCTGTCATCAACAATCAGAATGCTCTGCATCATGAATTACCGTCGCGCAACAACTTCATCAGGTGGGGCACCATGTCATCGAGCGCCACCACATCATCAACCACCGCGGCATCAATCGCTGCCTGCGGCATCGTAGGAACTTCGGCCGTGGCCGGATCCTGGGCTACCGCATGGCCGCCATGCAGGCGGATCTGGCGCAGGCCTTCCACACCGTCATCGTTGGCGCCCGTCAGCAGCACGCCAAGACAGCGGCGTCCAAACTGCAATGCCAGCGATTCGAAAGTGACATCGATCGAGGGCCGCGAGAAATTCACCGGCGCATCGACGCTCAGCGCAAAACAGCCATCGGACTCGATCAACAGGTGATAGTTGGCCGGCGCAATGTGGATCTGGCCGGGCAGCATTTCCTGCTTGTCTTCGACATCGACCACCGGCAGCGAGGTCTGCCGCGCCAGGATGCGCTGCAGTGCATTGCCCGAATAGGCGTGCTGGTGCTGGACAATCACGACCGCGACGCCGGCATCAACGGGCCAGGCATGGACGATGCGGCTCAAGGCGTCGACACCGCCCCAGGAGGCGCCAAAGACCACCACTTCGAAGCGCCGCGCATGTCCGCCTGCCGGTTGCCGCCGCCGCTTGGCCATGAGTCAGGCCTGCTCACGCACTGCCGCCACCGGTTCCTTCATCACCCATTGCCCGCAGGAAAGCCTCCTTGGACTCCTGGCTCTTGCGCAGCTTTTCCTCCAGCCGGCGCTTCTGCATGTCCAGCTCAAGGAAGAAATTGGCCTTGTGCTGGAGGATTTCGGGGTTCAGCGGCTTGAACATGTAGTCGATGGCACCCACGCCGTAGCCGCGAGCCACGTACTTGGCTTCCTTGCTGATGGCGGTAACGAAAATGATGGGCACCATCTTCGTGCGGTTGCTCTTGCGCATCAGCTCGGCAACCTCGAAGCCGTCCATGCCGGGCATCTGCACGTCCAGCAGTACGAGGGCGACATCGTGCTTCAGCAGCAATGCCAGCGCCTCCTGCCCGGAATTGGCCATCAACAGGTTGCAGTCGACATCCTCAAGAATGGCCTCGAGGGCAATCAGGTTCTCGGGATGGTCGTCGACCAGCAGGATGTTTTGATCTTTACTCACCTTGATACCTCACCGGCAGTCCTTGCCCGAAACTGTTGTTACACACGTTTGCGATAAATGCGCTGGTGACGGTCGATGACATCGAACTGGTCAGCGCAATCGGCAAAACGCATGCTCTCCTTGGTTCCCAGACACAGCGTGCCGCCGATGTCCAGACTGTCGTAGAACAGGCGAAACACCCGGTTCTGCAATTCACGGTTGAAATAGATGATCACGTTGCGGCACAGGATCACCTGCATTTCACCAAAGACCCGGTCCGTCGCCAGATCGTGATCGGCAAAGATCACGTTCTTCTTGAGGCGCGGATCCATGATCACGTTGTCGTACTTGGCCGTGTAGTAATCCGCCAGCGATGCCTTGCCGCCGGCACGCTGGTAGTTGTCCGTGTACTTGCGCAGGTCGGCCATCTGGAAAATGCCCTTGCGCGCCTTTTCCAGCACTTCCTTGTCAATGTCGGTGGCATAGATCTGGCACCGTTCATACAGGCCCTCCTCTTCCAGCAGGATGGCCATGGAATAGATTTCCTCGCCCGTGGCACAGCCTGCATGCCAGATCTTGAGGAAGGGGTGCGTTTTCAGCACCGGCACCACCTGCTCACGGAACGCCTTGTAGAAGTCCGGATCACGGAACATCTCGGTGACGTTGATGGTCAGGTTGGAAAGCAGTGCCGCAAACGCCTCGCCACGGTGCAGCACGTCATGCAGCAACACGCCTATGTTGTCGTACTGCGCCAGCAGCAGGTGTTGCTGCACCCGCCGCCGGAGCGAAGCGCGGCTGTAGGAACGGAAATCGTAGCCATAGCGCTGGTAAATGGCTTCAAGCAGCAACTGCAGCTCGATTTCCTCCGGACTTTCTTCCAGCGGCTCCTGCATCATGACCTCTGCAACCACACCCGCATCAGGGACTGCAGCTTGTCGATATCCACCGGCTTGGTGATGTAGTCGTTGGCGCCGGCCTCGATGCACTTGGCACGGTCGTCACGCATGGCCTTCGCAGTCAGCGCCAGGATGGGCAGTTTCTTGAACTGCTCCTGGGCACGGATGCGCTGCATGGCCTCGTAACCGTCCATCTCCGGCATCATGATGTCCATGAGCACGATGTCAAAGCCGGGATTGGCCTCCAGCGCCTCCAGGCTCTCGCGACCGTTGTTGGCCACCTGCACCTCGCAGCCCCACTCCTCGAGACTGGCCGAAAGGGCGTAGATGTTGCGCATGTCGTCATCAACGAGCAAGACCTTGCAACCGGCAAAAACGTCATCCCGGTGGTTGGTGGACTGCTCGGGCGCCGCCTTGGCCTTGCCCGGCTCCTTGCTGTCCACCCAGTGCAGGAACAGCGAGGCCTCCGACAGCAGGCGGTCCGAGGACTGGTCCGTCTTCAGGATGATGCGGTCGGCGTACTTGCGCAGCCGGGCCTCCTGCTCGCGGGTCAGGTCGCGGGCGGTATAGATGATGACCGGCACGTTCGGGTAGCTGTCGTCCTCGTGGATGGTCTCGAGCAGCGAATAGCCGTCGATGTCCGGCAGCGACAGGTCGAGAATCACGCAGTCGAAGGTCTCGCGCCGCAGTGAATCCAGCGCCTCCTGGCCTGTGGTGCAAACGGTGACGTCGACCTGGGTGTCCTCGAACAGTGCATGGATGGCGCTGTGCTGCACCGAGTTGTCCTCGACTACCAGCAGGCGGCGCACGCCCTGGTGGTTGGTTTCCTCGATACGGTTGAAGGCGTCCTTGATCTGGTCCAGCGTGGCCGGCTTCTTGTAATAGGCAATGGCCCCCATGCGCAGCGCCTTGGCCGACTCGTCGTGGCCGGAGAAGCAGTGCACCGGGATGTCGCGGGTGCGCGGGTCGTTCTTCAGCTCCTCGAGCACGCCCCAGCCGTCGATGCCGGGCAGGCCGATGTCGAGGATGATGGCATCGGGCCGGGTCTGGCGCGCCATCTCGATGCCGCGCTCGCCGTCATGCGCCGTGAGGTGGCGGAAGCCGAACTGGTCGGCCAGCTCGCCCAGCACCTCGGCAAAGGTTTCGTCGTCCTCGACGATGAGCAGGGTCTTGGGTCCGCCGCCGCCGCGCCGGGCCTCTTCCGCCATCGCCGCCAGCGGCGAGACCGGAGCATGCGTCAGCTCCGGCGGCAGCTGGTCGGCAGCGGCCATTGCCGCCACCGGCGCACCCACCGGCAGGTAGAGCGTGAAGGTGCAGCCCGTGCCCTCGCCTTCGCTGAACAGGTGCACCTCACCGCCCAGCAACTGCGAGAACTCGCGCGAGATGGTGAGGCCGAGACCGGTGCCGCCGTACTTGCGGCTGGTGGTGCCGTCGGCCTGCTGGAAGGCCTCGAAGATCAGGCCCTGCTTGTCCTTGGGCACACCGATGCCGGTGTCCTTGACCGCCAGCGCAATGACCGGCCCCTGCGCCGCCTGGATGCGGTTGAAGCGGACGCCTTCGGGCGCCGGTCCGATATGCAGGCTGACACTGCCCTGGTGCGTGAACTTGAAGGCATTGGAGAAGAAGTTGCGCAGCACCTGCTCCAGGCGCTGGCGGTCGGTGAACATGGTCGATGGCGTGGCCGGATCGACCGTGACGGCAAATTCGAGGCCGCGGTGCTGGGCCACATGCTCGAAGTTGCGGCGCAGGTGCTCGGCCAGGTCGCTGATCTCCAGCGCCTCGATCACCAGCTGCATCTTGCCCTCCTCGACCTTGGCAATGTCGAGGATGTCGTTGATCAGCGCCAGCAGGTCCGAGCCTGCCGAGTTGATGACGCGCGCATGCTCGACCTGCTTCTCGGTCAGGGTGCCGTGCTTGTTGTCGGCCAGCGAGTTGGACAGGATGAGGATGGAGTTGAGCGGCGTGCGCAGCTCGTGCGACATCGTCGACAGGAACTCGGACTTGTACTTGCTGGACATCTCCAGCGCCCGTGTCTTGTCCTCCAGCACCTGCTGCGACTGGCTGAGCGCCTCGTTCTTTTCCAGCAGCTCGTTGCGCTGGTCGGCAAGCAGGCGGGCCTGGGCTTCCAGCTCCTCGTTGATGACGCGCAACTCTTCCTGCTGGGCCTGCAGGCTTTCCTCGGAAGCACGCAGCGCCTGCGCCTGTTCTTCCAACTCTTCGTTGGCCTTGCGCAACTCTTCCTGCTGCTCCTGCAGCTTCATTTCCGAGGCGGACAGCGCATAGGCCTGGGCCTCCAGGTCATCGTTGATGGCCTGCATGTCGGCCTGCTGCTGCTTCAGCAGGTCGGCCTGCTTCTGCGTCTGCTCCAGCATTTCCGAGAGCTGCATGCGCGACAGGGCCGAGTTCACGGCAATCGCGATGTGCTCGACACTGAGCCCGAGGATTTCCAGCTCCTCGTCATTGAGTGCATCCAGCGTGCCGATCTCGAGCATGGCGCGCAGTTCGCCTTCATGCAGGATGGGCGTGACCACGATATGCCGCGGCACAGACTCACCGAGGCCGGAGCTGACCACGATGTAGTCCTCGGGCACCCGGGTAAGGACGATCTGCTTCTTTTCAAGCGCGGCCTGGCCCACCAGCCCCTCGCCGGGACGCACGCGGTTGGACAGGTTCTTGCGGTGGGTGAAGGCATAGGTGCCCTTGAGCAGCAGGTCTTCACCGTCGGGCAGGTACAGCAGGCCGACCTGGCCGTGCAGGGCCGGCACCAGGTAGTTCAGGATGTTGGCGGCCAGCTGCTCCATGGTGAGGTCGCCGCGCATGCGGTTGCCAAGCTCGGCAACCGTGGTCTTGATGCGCTCGGCACGGCGGTCCTCGTCGAAACGCGACTTCAGGCGGTCGCGCATCTTCTGGATGGCATGCAGCATGTTGCCGAGTTCGTCGCGGGCCGCGCTGACAATCGAAATGGACCAGTCGCCCTCGGCAATCTTGTTCGAGGCCTCCACCGCATAGGTGAGCGGCCGGATGATCATGCGATTGGTGATGAACCAGGTCAGCAGCAGCACCGCCGCCACCAGCACACAGCCCAGCAGCAGGCCGAGCATCCAGACACGGTCATTGCGCGCGCGCACCTCGCCGACCTTGGCGACGAAGCTGTCGTAGACGCGCGTCTTGGTGGCATCGAGATCCTGGTCGAAACGGGCCTGGCGCCGCGCCAGCTCCTGCAGGCGGGGCTTGGCTTCGTCCAGGGTCAGGCTGCCGGCGACAATCTCGCGGGCCAGCGTGTCGGCATAGCCGTTGTATTCGCCAAAGCTCTGCAGCAGGCGGGACAGCTCGTCACGCGCCTCGGGCAGCAGCTGCATGCCCTGCTCCAGTTGTCCCTTGATGCTGGCGGCCGTCTCCTCGGCATTGGCCAGCATGATGTCGTCGCCCTCGCTGATGGCCGCGCCGTAGCTCTCGCGCAGGTTCACCAGCTGCACGGTGTTGGCATTGATCAGCTGCAGGGCCGGCACGTCGCCGGACTGGATGCGCTCCAGCTGGAGGGCAACATCGCGCGTCGCATAGAAGTTGATGCCCAAATAAAGAAGGAAGCCAAACAGGCTGAACAGCGAAATGCTGAGAACCTTTACGCGAATGGAAAGGTTGTTGAACCAGGACATGCAGGAACCCCTGTGCAGCGAAAGGCCCATCCGGGCAAACAAGCGGCCACTTTTATGAAAATTGGAATGACCGGCTGGTGCTTCACGCTAGCCGGAATCCCGGACGCCCTCAAGCCCGACTTTCTGCCCCTGCCGCCGCCTGTCAGCACGGGCCTCGACAAGCAGCAAGCGCCAGCACGATACTCGGCGGTCACGGCAGGACTGCCAACCGGGTCACAGAATCCGGCACGCCCAGGGCGGGGTGACCCCACCACAGCACAGGTAGTCCTGAATGTTCCGCATCACGCCCTTGGCGACCGCTGTCGCCCTTTCCGGCCTGGCCGGCCTCGCCAGCGCTGAAAACCTTACCCCCAACCTCAAGTTCAACGGCTTTGCCACCGTGACCGCTGCCGTGGTCGACGACCCGCAGGGCGGCGCCTACCTGAACGACCTCTTCGGCTATGGCGGCATCGGCAAGGACCCGGAGCTCGGCCTTGAATCGCTGATCGGCCTGCAGTTCGACTACCGCATCAATGACAAGACCAATGTGGTCGCCCAGCTGGTGGCCGAAGGCCGCAACTACTACGACGTGCGTGCCGAATGGGCCTACATCGCCCACGAGCTGAACGACAACGTGCGCGTGCGTGCCGGGCGCTTCGCCCTGCCCACCTTCACCTGGTCAGACACCATCAAGGTCGGCCAGTCCTATCCCTGGGTCCGCCTGCCGGTGGAAGCCTATTTCGGCGTGCCGGTGACCAACTTCGATGGTGTCGACCTGCTGTACCGCCGCCCGGTCGGCGACTGGAACTTCAATGCCCAGGCCCTGCTCGGTGGCTCCAGCACCGACCGTTTCCGCACCCGCAATGCACACGGCCTGAATGCCAGCCTGTCGAATGACAGCTTCACCGTACGTGCCGGCATCATTGTTTCCGAGCTGACACTGCCGGTGGAAACCTGTGGCCCGTTTACGCCTTGTCCGTTCCTGGATGTTGCAGAAGAGCGCACCGTGTTTTCCAACATCGGCACCGTCTATGACGACGGCAACTGGTTCTTCGCGGCCGAACTGGCACAGCTGGAAATCAATGGCTGGCTGAATGACTGGAATGCCGGCTATGTCAGTGCCGGCCGCTATTTCGGCCAATGGCTGCCCTATGTGCTGGCCTCCAAGATCAACACCTATAACGGTGACGAATGCCGCGCCGTGCCATTCGGCATCTGCGACATCACCACCCAGTACAACGAGCAGACCACCTATGCCGTCGGCGTGCGCTACGCCATCAACAGCAACGTCAGCCTGAAAGGCCAGATCGACCACGTGCACGACTTCAACAACACCCAGGGCTTTCTGGATGGCGGCCCGACCCCGCCGGATTCCTTCAACGTATTCACCGTCAGCCTGACGGCTGCATTCTGAGGGCCGCCACGATGAAACAGGCCATTGCCCTTTCCCTGCTCCTCGCCAGCGGCAGCGCTTTTGCCGACATGGTAGTGATCGCCCATCCCTCCAGCACCGTCAGCAGCCTGCCGCAAAGCCAGCTGAGCCGGCTGTTTCTCGGCCAGTCGGCCAGCTTCCCTGACGGCAGCCGCGCGGTGCCGCTGGATGTCGAAGGCGACAACCGCAGCCGCTTCTACCGCGATGTGCTGAAGCGCCAGCCCGACCAGATCGAGAAGTACTGGGCACGCATGATCTTCACTGGCAAGGCGCAACCGCCGCGCGAAGTGAAGCTGCGCGACGTGAAGTCGCTGGTGGCGGAAACCCCGGGCGCCATCTCCTATCTGGACAAGAGCCAGGTCGATGCCAGCGTCAAGGTGATCCGCGTCGACACCGGTTCCTGAGCCGCCGGCAACACCAAAAAGCCCGCGCCGTCGCGGGCTTTTTCATGCGCGGCCACCGGCGCCCTTTGTTGACGCTCCCGGACCCCGCCGATATGATGCGCGTCCTTTCGCGTTACCCGTCTGGCTGGGTAGCAAAATGGTTATGCAGCGGACTGCAACTCCGCGTACACCGGTTCGATTCCGGTCCCAGCCTCCACCTTCTGCACTCGCCCGGCCCTGCCCACACGCGCAGCTGTCGCGAACCGGCAACACACCCCCCGCCCGGGTGGTGAAACTGGTAGACACAAGGGACTTAAAATCCCTCGGCCGCAAGGCCGTACGGGTTCGACCCCCGTCCCGGGCACCATTGCTGATACGCCTTGTACGCTCCGGGCCGTCACGCCCGCATGCTAGACTCCGCGCCCGCCAAAACCCGCCGACTGCCAGGGAATGTCCATGTTGCCGCCCGCCATGCTGGAGCGCCTGCCGCCTGCGCTTGCCCGCCGACTGACGCCGCGCCGCCAGCGCGCCGGCCTGATCGCCTTCACCGTTTTCATCCTTTACTCGCTGTTCGGCTTTCTGGCCGTGCCCGGCATCGTGCAGCAACAAGCCGAACGCTTCGTGCACGAAGAGCTGAAGCTGGACTTCCAGGCAGGCCGCGTGGAATTCAATCCCTGGCGCCTGGCGCTGCGCATTGATGCGCTCAAGGTGGCCGAACCCGGCGGCGAGACGCTGCTGGCCGCGCGCAGCTTCTATATCAATGTCGCGCTCTGGCATTCGGCCTGGCTGCGTGGCGCCAGCCTGGACGAGCTCGACCTGCTCGAGCCCTACATCAATGCCCGCCTGCGCCAGGACGGCTCGCTGAACCTGCTGCAACTGTTGCCGCCGGAAGACCCGGAGGCGGACGAGTCCAGCGTCACCTGGCGCATCGGCCAGCTCGGCATCCACCGCGCCCGCATCGACCTGCACGATGACAGCCGCCCCACCCCGTTCAGCACGGTGTTCTCGCCGCTCAACCTGGCACTGAACGAGATCAGCTCGCGCCCGGACAAGGACGGCAAGTACAACCTGCGTGCCGAAACCGGCGAAGGTGAAGTGCTGGAGTGGGAGGGCACGCTGGCCCTGCAGCCGGTGCGCTCGCAGGGCCGGCTGGCGATTTCCGGCCTGCGGGCCACCACGCCCTGGCGTTACCTGCAGGACGAGCTGCCGGTGGTGGTCAGCGACGGCCTGATCGCCATCCGTGGCGACTATGAGCTGCTTGTGGACGAGGCCGCCGAATTCCGCCTGAGTGCTGGCGAGGTGACCGTCGACGCGCTGGCACTGCAGCAGAAGCTGGAGCGCCCGCTGGCCGTACGCCTCGAGCGCATCGCGCTGACCGGCGTCACGCTGGAGTGGCCGGCACAGAAGGCCGGCTTTGGCGAGCTGGCACTGACCGGCTTCCGCCTGCAGGACGGTATCGACGGCGCGGCGCTGGCCGGCTTCGGCGACCTGCGTTTCACCGGTGGCCGTTACCAGCCCGACCCCGAACAGGCCAGCCTGGCCAGCATCCGCCTTGACGCACTGAGGCTGGCCGATGGCGCCGGCCAGCCGGCGCTGCTCGCGCTGCCGCGCCTGCAACTGGACAACCTGGAGGCACGCCCCGCCACGCCGGCACTGACGCTGGGCCGCATCACGCTGGCCGACGGCGCGCTCAGCGTGATCCGCGAAGCCGACGGCCAGCTCAACTGGGCACGGCTGGAGGCGCTTATCGCCCGCCTGCAGCAAGGCCTGCCCGCGGACGACAGCGGCATCGAGGCGCCGGCCTGGCAGCTCAGCCTGGGCGAGCTGGCGCTGGACGGCTTCCGCGTGGCCGCCACCGACCGCGTACCGCAACCGGTGGTGAACACCGGTCTCGAGAACATCCGCCTGCGCCTGCTGCCACGGCAGCCGGGCGAAGAGCGCCACCGCCTGGACGCCGCGCTCAACGTGACGACGGGCGGTGAACTGGCCCTGGCCGGCAGTTTCTCCGAAGCGCCGCTGGCGGTGGATGCCCGCCTCGACCTCAAGGGGCTGGCCCTGCCCGCCTTCGCATCCTATGCACTGGAACATGTGCGCATGGGGCTGGAGAGCGGCAGCGTGGACGCCGCCGGCAAGCTCGGCTTCCGCGACGGCAAGACCGTGCAAGCCAGCTTCGACGGCCGCGTCGCCATCAACCGCTTTGCCGCCAACGACCTCGACGAGGACGAGCGCTTCCTCGCGTGGAACCGGTTGGCACTGGAAGGCCTGCGCTGGCAGCTGGCGCCGGAACGTCTCAGCATCCGCGAGATCGTCGCCGAGAAGCCCTTTGCCCGCGTCATCATCGGCAGCGATGCCTCGCTCAACATCGCGCGCATTCTCGACATCGACGACGGTGCCACAGACGAGGCAGCTACGACGAAAACTGCAGCGGCGCCCAGCACGAGTGCCGCGCCCTATCCGCTGCGCATTGATCGCGTGCGCGTCAGCAACGGCGCCCTGCTGTTTGCCGACCTCAGCCTGCGTCCGCAGTTCGCCACCGGCATCGAGGCCCTGAACGGCGACATCCGCGGACTGTCGACCGCGCCCGGCAGCCGCGCCGACATCACGCTCGAGGGCCGCGTCGACGAGTACGGACGCGCGGACATCCGCGGCCAGGTCAGCCCGTTTGCCGACGACCTCTACACCGACATCGGCCTCAAATTCCAGAACCTGGAGCTGACCACGCTGACCCCCTACTCCTCCAAGTTCGCCGGCTACCAGATCGACAAGGGCAAGCTGTCCATGGACCTGCGCTACCGCATCGAGGAGCGCAAGCTGCGCGCCGAGAACAAGGTGGTGCTGGACCAGCTGACCCTGGGCGAAAAGGTGGACAGCCCCGACGCCATGAGCCTGCCGGTCAAGCTGGCGCTGGCCATCCTCAAGGACCGCAACGGCGTCATCGACATCGACCTGCCGGTAAGCGGCAGCCTGGACGACCCGCAGTTCCGCGTCGGCCCGCTGATCTGGAAAGCCTTCGTCAATCTCGTCACCAAGGCCGCCACGGCCCCCTTCAGCATGCTGGCCGGGCTCGTCAGCGGCGGTGACCAGCTCGACACGCTGCTGTTCACCCCCGGGCAAGGCGCGGTGACGGAAAGTGAAGCGGCCAAGCTGGCCCAGCTGGCCCGGGCGCTGGCCGAACGTCCGGCACTGGCGGTGGAGCTGCGGGGCACGTTCGACCCGGCCGCCGACCTGCGCGCACTGCGCCAGGTGAAGTTCGATGCCGACTACCGCAAGCGCCATGCCGACGGCGAGCGCACACAGCGCCGCCTCGAGGCGCTGTACCGCGAGAAGCTGGGCAGCGAGGCGCTGGCGCGCCAGCGCGCGCTCAGCCTGCGCCCGGACGCCACCGGCCAGGACCTGAAGCTGGCCGAAGGCCTGTATCTCAAGGCGCTGGAAGAGGAACTGGCGGCGCGCGAGGTGGTGGTCGACAGCGAGTTGCGTACGCTGGCGCTGGAGCGCGCCCGTCAGGTGCGCAGCCGCCTGGTCGAGGCCGGCGGCATCGCCGAGGGCAGGGTCTTCGTGCTCGAGCCGGTGAACAGCACGGCGCAAGATGGCCAGGTGCCGATGAAGATCGCCCTCACCGCCTCCTGATCCCGCCCATCCTGCGCGACCGAGGCCCGGTCCGGTGTTTGCCGGACCGGGCCTTGTCTTTTCTGTCGCCGGCCCCCGCTGCCGCCGGCTGGAACCGCGGTGCCAGTGACCGGTCAGCCGACGCCTTTCGGTGCCGCTTTTGCTCCGCGAATCGGATGCCGGCCCGCCCCCCTGTTACAAAACGGTCACATCTGCGACGCTGCCGGGCAGCCGGAGTCCAAACCACAAAAAAGGTTTGATGTCACTTGCGCAGAACACCCAATTTCTTGGGCCTGCGACACCAGTGGCCACAAGCCGCCCTCCGGCACCCTCCCTGAGCCCGACACTTGTAAGGAACCCGCCATGCTCAAGCCCCGTCACTGTTTGCTGACGGCAGGACTGTTTCTGAGCTCCGCCAGTCTTGCTGCCAGCATCACCCCCGAACTCAAGATCAACGGCTTTGCCACGGCCGGCGTCGCCTGGCTGGACGACGACCTTGGCGGCACCGGCACCACCACCGGTGGTGCGCCGCAACAATACAGCGCCCATTACATGCAGAACTCCTATGGCCGCGGCGGCATCAGCGAGACTCCGAACACCAAGTTCGACAGCGTTGCCGGCCTGCAATTCGACTACCAGGTAAACGACCAGACCAACATGGTGTTGCAGTTGGTGGGCAAGGGTCAGATCGACAACTTCAAGCCACAGGCGGAATGGGCCTATATCCGCTATGCCATCAACGAGCACTGGATTGCCCGCGCCGGCCGTGTCGGTTTCCAGGGCTTCATGATTTCCGACTCCATGCAGGTCGGCCATTCCTATGTCTGGGCGCGGCCGCCGGCCGAGGTCTATGCCAACACCCCGGTGGCCTCCAGCCAGGGCATGGACATCACCTTCCGCCAGGGCATGGGCGACTGGATGTTCAATGCCGAGCTGTTTGCGGGCTCGGCCGACACCACCGACGGCCGCCTTGCCATCCAGAACATAGCCTCGCTGTACCTGACACTGAGCCACGAAAACCTGACCGTGCGTGGCGGCGCCCTGCGCTTCAACCTCGTCAACAATGTGGCCCTGACACCGCTGCCGGACCTGGATGACAGCCGCTCCGGCCGCTTCGGCAGCGTCGGCTTCATGTACGACGACGGCAAATGGATGCTCAACGGCGAGCTCGTGCAGCAGCGCGTCGTGGACTGGCCTGCCGACTTCGACGCGGGCTATGTGACACTCGGCTATCACTTCGGCCGCTTCCTGCCCTATGTGTACTGGGCCAACATCGATACGGTGGGCGACACCGGCAAACAACTCGGCCCGATCAACACCCGCCCCTCGTCGATTTTTGAGCAAAGCACTTACGCCGCCGGCCTGCGCTTCGACCCCAAGCCGGGCGTCAGCCTGAAGGCGCAGATTGAGCACATCACCGACATGGGCGATTTCAACGGCCTGTTCCGCTTCTCACCAAGTTCACCCGGACAGCAAGTACAAGCCATTGTCGGCGCCCAGGCCCTGCCGGAGCTGAAATCGACCAATCTCTTCAGCCTCAACATCAACGTGGCCTTCTAAGGAGCAGACGAAATGAGAATCCTGTTTGCCTTTGTCGCGGCCCTGTGGATGCAGGCCGCCAGCGCCG
>DAIRDY010000012.1:0-21956 GCA_036795935.1 Moraxellaceae bacterium
GCAAGGTGCGCCACGACCTGGCGGATATTTTTTGCACCAGCGTCGAAGGGGTGCGTGGCCAGCGTGCCGTGGACTGGCGGCTGGTGGATGCGGTGGCCAAGCCGGCGGTGTTTGCCCAGGCGGTGCGCGAGCGCGCCGAGCGGCTGGCCGCCCAGAGCGACCGCCCGGCCGACGCGCGCGGGGTGGCCTTGCCGCCGCTGCAGCGCACCTGGGGCCCGGACGGCGTGATCTACCGGCATGTCGAGGTCGCGATCGACCGGGCCCGGCGTGTGGCGACGCTGACCGTGCGCGCGCCGGCCGGGCCGCAGCCCACGGACGTCGCGGGCATCGAGGCCGCCGGCGCCGACTGGTGGCCGCTGGCCATGGGGCGGGAGCTGGACGACGCCATCCTGCACCTGCGCACCAACGAGCTGAACATCGGCACCTGGGTGCTGCGCACCGAGGGGGATGCGGCGGCGGTGCTGGCCTGCGACGACGCGCTGCAGGCGCACGCCGACCACTGGTTCGTGCGCGCCACCACCGGGCTGCTGCGGCGCACCCTGGCGCGGTTGGACGTGTCGTCGCGCAGTCTGATCGCGCTGCTGGAGCCGGGGTCGTGCTTTGCCGGCACGCTGGCCGAACTGGCGTTTGCGGCCGACCGCAGCTACATACTGGTGCTGCCCGACGCGCCCGAGCGCGCCCCGCGCCTGACGCTGCACGACGCCAATTTTGGCTGCTACCCCATGGTCAACGACCAGACCCGGTTGCAGCGCCGCTTTTACGACGAGGCTGCCCCGCTGGCTGCGGCCCAGGCGGTGGTGGGCCGCGCGCTGGACGGCGACGAGGCCGCCGCGCTGGGGCTGGTGACCGCCGCGCTGGACGACATCGACTGGGCGGACGAAATCCGCCTGGTGCTGGAGGAGCGCTCGGCCATGTCGCCCGATGCGCTGACCGGCCTGGAGGCCAACCTGCGCTTTGGTGGCCGCGAGACCATGCTCACCCGCATTTTTGGCCGCCTGTCGGCGTGGCAGAACTGGATCTTCCAGCGCCCCAATGCGGTGGGTGACAAGGGCGCGCTCAAGGTGTACGGCAAAGGCGACAAGGCCCAGTTTGATTGGAATCGCGTCTGAGGCGCAAGCGCGTTGTGCGGTGGGTTTCCCGGTGGAGCCAGCCGCAACCGTACGACAGTCCACCGCAGAGATCCACAGCAGGAGCACACCATGTCGAGCATCAACTATAGCGAGAAGATCCCCAATAACGTCAACCTGGCCGAAGACCGCACCTTGCAGCGCGCGCTGGAGCACTGGCAGCCCAACTACCTGCAGTGGTGGCAGGAGATGGGGCCCGACGGCTCGCAGAACTTTGACGTCTATCTGCGCACGGCGGTCAGCGTGGATCCGCAGGGCTGGGCGCAGTTTGGCTACGTCAAGATGCCCGATTACCGCTGGGGCATCTTCCTGAACCCGGCGGAGCAGGGGCGCAAGATCCACTTTGGCGACCATCTGGGGGAGGACGCCTGGCAGGATGTGCCCGGCGAGCACCGGGCCAATCTGCGCCGCATCATCGTCACCCAGGGCGACACCGAGCCGGCGTCGGTGGAGCAGCAGCGTCACCTGGGCCTGACCTGCCCCAGTCAGTACGATTTGCGCAACCTGTTCCAGGTCAATGTGGAAGAGGGGCGCCACCTGTGGGCCATGGTGTACCTGCTGCACAAATACTTTGGCCGCGATGGCCGCGAGGAGGCCGAGGCGCTGCTGGAGCGCCGCTCGGGCGAGGCCGACAACCCGCGCATCCTGCAGGCCTTCAACGAGAAGACGCCCGACTGGCTGAGCTTCTTCATGTTCACCTACTTCACCGACCGCGACGGTAAGTTTCAGCTTTGCGCGCTGTCCGAGTCCGCCTTCGACCCGCTGGCGCGCACCACCAAGTTCATGCTTACCGAGGAAGCCCACCACATGTTCGTGGGCGAGTCGGGCGTGGGCCGCGTGATCCAGCGCACCTGCGAGGTGATGAGCCAGCTCAAGACCGATGACGTCGGCCGCATCCGCGCCGCGGGCGTGATCGATCTGCCCACCATCCAACGCTACCTGAACTTCCACTTCAGCGTCACCATCGACCTGTTTGGCGCCGACCAGTCGAGCAATGCCGCGACGTTCTACAGCGCGGGCCTCAAGGGCCGGTTCGAGGAGGGCAAGCGCACCGACGACCACCGCCTCAAGCACGACACCTACCGCATCCTGGACGTGGTGGACGGCCAACTCGTCGAGAAAGAGGTGCCAATGCTCAACGCCCTCAACGAGGTGCTGCGTGACGACTACATCAAGGATTCGATGGGTGGCGTCGATCGCTGGAACCGCATCATCGAGAAGGCGGGCATCCCCTTTCGCCTGAAGGTGCCGCACAAGGCCTTCCACCGCAACATCGGCACGCTGGCTGGCGTCAAGGTCAGCCCCGACGGCCGCGTGGTCAGCGATGCCGAGTGGAACGAGCGCGTGGCCGAATGGCTGCCCACCGCGGAGGACCGCGCCTACGTCGCCAGTCTGATGGGCCGCGTGGTGGAGCCGGGCAAGTTCGCCAACTGGATCGCGCCGCCGGTCATGGGCATCAACCGCCAGCCGGTCAACTTCGAATACGTGCGATTCAACTGATGGACGCCCCCGCCACCGTCGTGCAGCAGCACCTGATCGACCCCGAGATCTGCATCCGCTGCAACACCTGCGAAGCGACGTGTCCGATCGGGGCGATCACGCACGACAGCCGCAACTACGTGGTCGATGCGGACAAATGCAACGCCTGCATGGCGTGCGTGCCCCCGTGCCCGACGGGGGCCATCGACAACTGGCGCGTCGTGCCGCGCGCGCGCGCCTACACGCTGGCCGAGCAACTGGGCTGGGACGAGTTGCCCGCCCCGTTGAGCGAGGAGGCCCTGGCGGCTCTGGGCGGTGACGCCCAAGCCGCCGCGGCCGAGGCGCAGGCGGTGGTGGAGCGTGCCGCCCAGGCGTCCGCGGCTTCGGCCACGGTGGAGGCCCAGGCGGCGGCGTTGACCGCGGCACGCCACGGCTCGACCGTGCCGCCTTGGTCGGCCGCGCATCCCTATGTCAACCTCTACGGGCCGCGGGCGGCGCGCAAGTCGGTGCGCGCCGCCTGTGTTGGCAACCTGCGCGTCACCGAGGTCGGCTCCGACTACGACACGCATCACATCGTGCTGGATTTTGGCGACATACCGTTTCCGGTGCTGGAGGGGCAGTCGATCGGCATCATCCCGCCCGGCACCGATGCGCAGGGCCGGCCGCATCACCCGCGCCAGTACTCGGTGGCCAGCCCGCGCAACGGCGAGCGCCCGGGGCGCAACAACCTGTCGCTGACGGTCAAGCGCGTGTTGGCCGACCCGCAGGGCAACCCCGTGCGCGGGGTGGCGTCCAACTACCTGTGCGACCTGCAGGTCGGCGATACGGTGGAGGTGATCGGCCCATTCGGCAGCAGCTTCCTGATGCCCAACCACCCGAAGAGCCACCTCGTGATGATCTGCACCGGCACCGGCAGCGCGCCGATGCGGGCCATGACCGAGTGGCGCCGCCGCCTGCGCGCCAGCGGCAAGTTCGAGGGTGGCCGGTTGCTGCTGTTCTTCGGCGCGCGCACGCCGCAGGAGCTGCCGTACTTCGGCCCACTGCAAAAGCTGCCGCGGGACTTCATCGACGTCCACTTCGCATTCAGCCGCGTGCCGGGTCAACCCAAGCGCTACGTGCAGGACGCGATGCGCGAGGCGGCGGCGGAACTGGTGCCGCTGCTGCAGGACCCGGATGCGTATTTCTACGTCTGTGGCCTGCGCGCGATGGAGGAGGGCGTGCTGCTGGCGCTGCGCGACATCGCCATCGGCGCCGGGCTGGATTGGGAGGCGCTCGCCGCCGACCTGCGCGAGCGTGGCCGGCTGCACTTGGAGACGTATTGACCGCGACAGCGTCGGGGGCGGGATTTGCGCTACATTGCGCGGCGTGGAGACCCCCTCGACCTCCGTCAGCGATTCCCCCGGCGCGGCCGATCGCCCCAGCCTGCGCACGGGCGTTGTGATGCGTCGCGAGCCGGTCGGCGGCCCGATGGCGCGCTGGCAGCCGTGGCGCTGGGTGCTGGCCGACGTGCAGGTGCTGCAGGCGCCTGCGGGCTTGGCCACCGCCACGTGGCTGGTGGCGGCCGACGAGACCGGCCCGGTGCCGCTGGAACCGGTGGCGGGTGACACCGGACCGGCCGGGGTGCAGCACTGGGGCTTTGCCGGCCTGCCGGTGACGCTGCACCCCGAGGATGCGGAGGGCTACCTGCTCAACGTTACCGCACCGGCGCCATGCTTCTGGGTGCTGTGGCGCGAGCCGGAGGGCGACGACGGTCTGCCGCAGCCGCTGATCGTCACGCTGAGCTACCACGACGCCGGCCGCTGGCTGGACGCGCAGGAACGCGTCGACCAGGTGCCGGCCCCGGCGGACGTGGTGGCGTGGCTGGCCGACTACGCCCACCGCCACCACCGGCCGCAGGCCAAGCGCCGCGCCCGGCCGGCGAGCTTTCAGCCGCTGACCGACCGCTTCGGCCAGCCGGCGCGCATCAGCACCGGCGCGCCGCGCGACGGAGGGCCGGCATGAGCGCCGACGGCGAGGGCTTCCTGTCGCGCTGGTCGCGCCGCAAGGCGCGGGCGCGTGCCGGGGTCGTGCCGCCCGAGCCGCTCGATCCGCCCGATCCGAGGATGGCGGCGCCGGCGCCCGTGGCGGCCGCCGGACACGACGCCCCACCCGAGGCCCGGCCGGCCGCCGCGCCTGCGGACTCGCCCGCACCCGCCGAGCCGCTGCCGACGCTGCAGGACGCACTGCGCCTGACGCCGCAGGCCGATTTCCGCCCGTTCGTGCGCCCCGAGGTGGCGCCCGAGGTGCGCAACGCCGCGTTGCGCCGGCTGTTCGCCGACCCGCACTTCAACCAGATGGACGGGCTGGACGTCTACATCGACGACTATTCCAAGCCCGACCCGCTGCCGGCCGCGCTGGCGCGGCGTATGGTGGCCGCGCAGTTCATGCGGCTGTTCGACGAGCCCAAGGAAGCCGCCGGCCACGGGCCCGCAGACCCGGCGGCCGTCCCGTCCCGGAACGACGGCACCGTGTCCGACTCTGTCCCCGCCGTGGCGCATGACGACCTGCCCGCCGCGCAGGACGCCGCGGCCACGTCCCAACTCACCCCGGCGGTGCCCGCCGTGGCGCCCCCGCCCGAACCTGCCCGATGACGATCCTGGCCTGCACCTGCAACCGTACGCAACCGATCGACGAGGCCGCCCTGGCGCGCGTGCTGGGCGAGCCGGTGGCGCTGCACCACGCGCTGTGCCGGCGCGAGGCGGCGGCCTTCCAGCGCGCCGCGCGCGACGACGCGCCGCTGACGGTGAGCTGCACGCAGGAGCAGCGGCTGTTCGCCGAGCTGGCCGAGGCCACCGAGGGCGTGCCGCCGGCCGACGTGCGGCCGATCCGCTTCGTCAACCTGCGTGAGACCAGCGGCTGGTCGCGCGACGCGCGCCACGCCACGCCGAAGATGGCCGCGCTGCTGGCCGCAGCGCGCCTGCCCGATCCGGAGCCGGCGCCGACGGTGCGCTACGACAGCGGCCGCGCGCGGCTGCTGGTGATCGGCCCGCTGGAGGCCGCGCAGGCATGGGCCGAGCGGCTGGCCGACGTCTGGCAGGTGACGCTGCTGGGCACCGGCGGCGCGCTGGCGCAGGCGCACCGCTTTGCGGTGCTCGCGGGCCGTGTCACCGCTCTCACCGGGTGGCTGGGCGCCTTCACGCTGCGCTGGGTGGACGACAACCCGATCGCCCTGGACCTGTGCACGCGCTGCAACGCCTGCATCGCCGCCTGTCCGGAAGGTGCGGTCGGGTTGGACTACCAGATCGACCTGAACACCTGCCGCGCGCACCGTGACTGCGTGCGCGTCTGCGAGGCGCCGGGGGCCATCGACTTTGCCCGCGAGGCCGAGCCGCAGCAGGCCGAGTTCGACGCCGTGCTGGATCTGCGGCCGGCGCCGGCCTTCACGCAGCATGCGCTGCCGCAGGGCTACGTGCACCTGCCGCCGGGGCTGGACGCCGAGGCGCGGCTCGCGCGGTTGTGGGCGCTGCGTGAACTGGTCGGCACCTTCGACAAGCCCCGCTTCTTCCGCTACCAGCAGCGCCTGTGCGCGCACGCCCGCAACGAAAAGGTCGGCTGCCAAGCCTGCGTGGAGGTGTGCTCGGCCAGCGCCATCCGCAGCGACGCCGAGCGCCAGCGCATCGTCGTCGAGCCGCACCTGTGCGTCGGCTGCGGCGCCTGCGGCACGGTGTGTCCGAGCGGTGCGCTGACCTTCGCCTACCCCGACGCGGCGCACCAAGGCCGGGCGCTGAAGACGCTGCTGGCCACCCACCGCGCCGCCGGCGGGCGCGACGCCGCGCTGCTGCTGCACAGCCACGGTGCCGGCCAGCGGCTGCTGGAGGACTGGGGGCGCGCCGCGCGGCTGGACGCCGGCGTGGACGGCGTGCCGGCGCGGGTGATCCCGTGGGCGTTGTGGCACACCGCCAGCACGGGGCTGGAGCTGTGGCTGGCGGCGATCGCCTGGGGGGCCAGCCAGGTGTGGCTGCTGTTGACCGACGAGGAGGCGCCGCAGTACGCCGAGGCGCTGCGCGCACAGATGGCGGTGGCGCAGGCGATCCTGAACGGGCTGGGCTACCGCGGCGAGCACCTGCGCCTGCTGCAGGCGCGCGATGCGCGTGACCTGGCGACGCTGGATGCGCAGGCACGGGCGCTTGCGCCAGCGCAGGGCGTGGCGCAGCCGGCGACGTTTGCGGCGCTGCCCGACAAGCGCGCCACGCTGGAGCTGGCGCTGGAGCACCTGATCGCCCACGCACCGGCGCGCCCGGCCGACGACGGGGTGGCGCTGCCCGCGGCCGGCTCGCCGCTCGGCAGCCTGCGGATCGACACCGACGCCTGCACGCTGTGCATGAGCTGCGTCGGCGCCTGCCCGGCCGGCGCGCTGCAGGACAACCCGGCCGCGCCGCAGCTGCGCTTCATCGAGAAGAACTGCGTGCAATGCGGCCTGTGCGCGCGCACCTGCCCGGAAAAGGCCATCACGCTGCAGCCGCGCCTGTGGCTGGATGCGCGCCGGCGCGAGCCGCGCGTGCTGCACGAGCAGCTGCCGTTCCACTGCATCCGCTGCGGCAAGCCGTTCGGCACGCTCAAGGGCGTGGAGACGATGCTGACGCGCCTTGCCGCCCACCCGATGTTCCAGGGCGCGGCGGCCGAGCGGCTCAAGATGTGCGGCGACTGCCGCGTCATCGACCTCCACACCAGCAGCCACGAAGTCAGGATCACCGACCTGTGACGACCTCCCCCATGGCCGAATCCGCCCTGCCTTTTCCCACCCGCGCCTTCGACGAGGAGACCGCGCGCGCCGAGCTGTATGGCCTGCTGGCCGCGCTGCTGGCCGCCCCGCCAGCGCAGGCGCTGCTGGCGCGCCTGCGCGTCGCCGTGACCGAAGCGCCGGCACGCGGCGGCTTCCTCGAGGCGCCGTGGCAGGCGCTGGTGGCCCAGGCGCGGCAACGCTCGGCCGAGGAGGTGCGCGACGAATACGAGGCACTGTTCGGCGGCGTCGGCAAGCCGGAGGTGTACCTCTATGCTTCGCACTACCTAAGCGGCTTCCTCCACGACAAGCCGCTGGCGGCGCTGCGCGAGGAGCTGGCCGCGCTCGGCCTGGCGCGCGCCGAGGGCGTGAGCGAACCGGAGGACCACCTCGCCTTCCTGTGCGAGGTGATGCGCTTTCTGATCGCCGGAGACGACGCCGAGGTCTGCAACCTGGCGCGCCAACACGCCTTCTTTGCCGCCCACCTGCACCCGTGGGTGCCGGCGCTGTGCGACGCCCTGCAGGCGCATCCGGCGGCGCGCTTCTACGCCGCGCTGGCCGAGCTGCTGCGCGCCTTCGTGCAGGTGGAGGCGCAGGCGTTCGAGATGGCGTGAGCGCGGCGGCACGCGCAGGAAGGGTATGGCGATGCACGAGGCGAGCCTGGCCGGCAGCGTGCTGCGCATCGTTGAGAAGGCCGCCGCGCGCGAGGGCTTCGCGCGCGTGCTGCGGCTGCGGCTGGCGGTGGGCGCGCTGGCGGCGGTGGACGAGGGCGCGCTGCGCTTCGCGCTGGCGGCCATCGCGCCGGGCACCGTGCTGGACGGCGCGCGGTTCGACGTGGAGACCGTGCCGGGGCGCGGCCGCTGCACCGCTTGCGGGGCGGAGGGGCCGCTGCCGGCGCTCGGCGAGCCGTGCGCGGCCTGTGGCGCATGGGCGCTGCGGCCGACCGCCGGTCTGGACCTGCGTGTGATCGACCTGCAGGTCTGCGATGATGAGCCCTGACGGCGCCATGGGGGCCGGGGACGCGACGAGGGGACGGGCGATGTGCACGACGTGCGGATGCGGGGACGCGACGGGGGCAGCGGTGCTGGACGCCGGTGCCACGCGCGTGGCGGTGCCGGGGCTGGAGGCCTCGCGCTGCGTGACGCTGGAGGCCGACCTGCTGGCGGCCAACGATGCGGTGGCGGCGCGCAACCGCGCGTGGTTCGCCGCGCATGGCGTGACGGCCGTCAACCTGATGGCCAGCCCCGGTGCCGGCAAGACCACGCTGCTGTGCGCCACGCTGCGGCGGCTGCGCGAGCTGGCACCGCAGCGGGCGCTGGCGGTGATCGAGGGCGACCAGGCAACAGCCCTGGATGCCGAGCGCATCCGCGCCTGCGGCGTGCCGGCGGTTCAGGTCAACACCGGCAAGGGCTGCCACCTCGACGCGCCGATGGTAGCGGCGGCGCTGCAGCGGCTGCATGGCCACTTCCATGCCCACGACCAGGTCCGCGCGCACGACCCTGGGTATAGCCGCGGACTCCGCGCTGACCGGAGTCACCCGCATGAAGCTCATCACGGCGAGGCCCACGCAGCCGCGCAACCCGAGGCGCATCACCATCCCGTGGCCCCCGAACATGGCCAGGACGGCGCCGGCGGGCTGCTGTTCATTGAGAACGTCGGCAATCTGGTCTGCCCGGCGCTGTGGGACTTGGGCGAGCGTGCGCGCGTGGTGCTGCTGTCGGTGCCGGAAGGCGACGACAAGCCGCTGAAGTACCCCGACATGTTCGCGCGCGCCGACCTGCTGCTGATCACCAAGGCCGATCTGCTGCCGCACGTGCCGTTCGACGTCGAGGCCTGCGTCGAGCGCGCGCGGCGGCTGCGCCCGGGTTTGCCGGTGCTGTTGCTGTCGGCTGCCAGCGGCCAGGGACTGCAGGGGTGGTGCGACTGGCTGCTTGCCGCAGCGACGCCGGCCTCGGAGGCGGCCCCTGCCCAGGCGGAGACGGGTTGATGGACGGCGCACCGCTGGCCCTGCCGCGGGCGGCGCCGCTGGACGGCGCGGTGCTGGCCTGCGGCGCGTGGCTGAAGAACAGCGCCTGCCTGCTGGACGGTGCCGCGCTGCTTTGGCCGCCGGACCACGGCGACCTGGACGACCCCGCCGCCTGCGCGGCGCTGGCCGCCAGCGCCGAGCGGCTGGCCGAGCGGGCCGGCGCGCGCCTGCGCGCGCTGGCGCATGACCTGCACCCGGACTTTTTCAGCACCACGCTGGCGCAGGGGCTGGCCGCTGCGCACGGCGTGCCCGCGCTGGTGGTGCAGCACCATCACGCCCACGTGGCCGCGGTGGTGGCGGAAGCCGGGCTGAAGGGCCTGGTGTTGGGGCTGGCGCTGGATGGCGTCGGCCTCGGCAGCGACGGCCAGCCGTGGGGCGGCGAGCTGCTGGCCGTCGACGGCGCGCGCTGGCGGCGCCTGGGGCACCTGCGGCCACTGCCGCTGCCGGGTGGCGACCGCGCCGCGCGTCAGCCGTGGCGCAGCGCTGCTGCCGCGTTACACCTGCTGGGCCGCGGCGAGGCGATCGGGCCGCGGCTCGCGCCGGTGGCTGGTGCGACGGCGGTGGAGGCGGTGGCGCTGCTGCTGCGCGCCGGCGTGGCGTGCCCGGCCGGCAGCAGCGCTGGGCGCTGGTTCGACGCCGCCGCCGCGCTGCTTGGGCTGGCACCGGCCCAGGCGCGTGAGGCCGAGGCCGCCGTGGCGCTGCAGCAGGCCGCGCAGCGGGCGCTGGCGCGCACCCCGGCGCTGCGCGCGCCGGTGACTTTGCACCCTGGGGCCGACGGTGTGCTCGACCCGGCCCCGCTGCTGTGGCCGCTGCTGGAGGTCGACCTGGCTGAGGCCGCAGCGGTCGAGCGCGCCGCAGCCGGCTTTCACCTGGGGCTGGCCGACGCGCTGGTGGAGTGGGCGGCGGGGGCCGCCGCGACCTGGCCGGCGCGCGACGTCGTGCTCGGCGGCGGCTGCTGGGCCAACCCGGTGCTGCGCGCGCGCGTCGTCGACGGGCTGGCGCGGCGTGGCCTGCGCACCCATGCGCCGCGCTGGCGCGGCCCCGGCGATGCGGGGCTTGCGCTCGGGCAGGCCTGGGTGGCCGCGCACGCGCTGGCCGAAGGCAGGGGCGAGGCCGGCGCGGTGGCGCTGAGCATCGAGCAGGAGGACGGTGCCCTATGTGCCTGGCCGTGCCAGCCCGTCTGATCGAACGCCACGCCGACGGCAGCGGCACCGTCGAACTGGGGGCGGTGCGTCAGCGCGTCTCGCTGGCGCTGGTGCCCGAGGCGCGCGTGGGCGACCACCTGATCGTGCACGTCGGCTATGCACTCGGTTTGCTGGATGCGCAGGAGGCCGAGCAGACGCTGGCGCTGCTGCGGCAGGAGGGTGACGATGCGCTGGGTCGATGAATTCCGCGACCCGGCGCTGGCGCAGCGCTGGGCGCAGCGGCTGGCGGCGCAGGTCGAGCCGGGACGCAGCTACCGCATCATGGAGTTCTGCGGCGGCCACACCCACGTGGTGCACCGCCACGGGCTGCCGGCGCTGCTGCCGCCGCCGCTGCGCTTGATCCACGGGCCGGGCTGCCCGGTGTGCGTGCTGCCGGTGGGGCGGCTGGACATGGCGCTGGCGCTGGCGCGCACCCCTGGCGTGACGCTGTGCACCTACGGCGACGCGCTGCGCGTGCCGGCCAGCGGCGGCGCCACGCTGCTGCGCGCGCGCGCCGAAGGCGCCGACGTGCGGCTGGTGCACGCCGCCGACGAGGCGCTGCGGCTGGCGCAGCAGCAGCCGCAGCGGCAGGTGGTGCTGCTGGCGTTGGGCTTCGAGACCACCACGCCGCCGACCGCGGTGGTGGTGCGGCAGGCCGCAGCGCTAGGCCTGCGCAACTTCAGCGTGCTGGTCAACCATGTGCGGACGCCTGCGGCGATGGATGCGATCCTGCGCAGCGACCCACCGCCGCGGCTCGACGGCATCCTCGGCCCGGCGCACGTCAGCGTTGTCACCGGCAGCGCCGTGTTCGCGCCGGTGGCACGGGCGCACCGTACCCCGATCGTGGTGGCCGGCTTCGAGCCGCTGGACGTGCTGCAAGCGCTGGTGCTGCTGCTGCGGCAGGTGCATGCCGGCCGCGCCGAGGTCGGCAACCAGTACCGGCGCGCCGTCACCGCGCACGGCAACCGGCAGGCGCAGGCGCTGATCGACGAGGTGTTCGAGCCTCGCGAGGCGTTTGCGTGGCGGGGGCTGGGCGTGCTGCCGCGCTCGGCGCTGCGGTTGCGCGCGCGCTACGCCGCCTTCGACGCCGAGCGGCGTTTTGGCCTGGAGGACCACGTCGTGCCGGAGCCCAAGGGGTGCTTGTGCCCACAGGTGTTGCGCGGCGCGCGCGTGCCGACCGACTGCCGCCTGTTCGGCCGCGCCTGCACGCCGCAGCATCCGGTCGGGGCCTGCATGGTCTCCAGCGAGGGCGCCTGCGCCGCCCACTACGCCTACGGCGGCAGTCGGCCGGCGCGGGCCACGGCGGGGGAGGCTGCACCGTGAACCGCCGCACGCGCACCCCGGCCGCGGGGCCGCTGGCCGGGCGACCGCTGGATCTGCGGCGCGGCTGCGTCGAACTGGCGCACGGTGCCGGCGGGCGCGCCACCGCCCAGCTGATTGCGCAACTCTTTCTGCCGGAGCTGGACAACCCGTGGCTGCGTGCCGCCGACGACGGCGCCGCCGTGCCGCTGCCGCCGCCGCAGGCCGCCGAGCTGGTGATGGCCACCGACGGGCACGTGGTGGCGCCGCCGGAATTTCCGGGGGGCGACCTGGGGCGGCTGGCGGTGCACGGCACCGTCAACGACGTGGCGATGATGGACGCCGAGCCGCTGTACCTGAGCGCGGCCTTCATCGTCGAGGAGGGCACGCCGCTGGCGCTGCTGCAGCGGCTGGTGCGTTCGATGGGCGAGGCGGCGCGCGAGGCCGGCGTGCCGGTGGTGTGCGGCGACACCAAGGTGGTCGAGCGCGGCAAGGGCGATGGCGTGTTCGTCGCCACCACCGGCGTCGGCTGGCGCGCCCACGGCGTGCGCGTCGGCGCGGCGCAGGCGCGCGTCGGCGACGCGGTGCTGCTGTCCGGGCCGATCGGTGAGCACGGCGCGGCGCTGCTGGCGCACCGCGCCGGCCTGACGTTGCAGCCGCCGCTGTCCAGCGACAGCGCGGCGCTGCACACACTGGTGCGCGTGCTGCGCCAGGCGGTGCCGCCGGCGGCGCTGCATGTGCTGCGCGATCCGACGCGCGGTGGCCTGGCTGCGGCGCTGCACGAGATCGCGCACGCCGCCGGCGTCGGTTTCACGCTGCGCGAGGACGCCATTGCCGTGACGCCGCCGGTACAGGCGGTGTGCGAGCTGCTCGGCTTCGATCCGCTGCACCTGCCGTGTGAGGGTCGGTTGCTGGCGCTGGTGGCGCAGCAGGCGGCCGAGGCGGCGTTGGCGGCGCTGCGCGCGCATCCGCTGGGCGCGCAGGCGGCCTGCATCGGCCACGCCAACGACGACCCGCTGCGCCTGGTGCAGCTGCACACGCGGCTGGGCGGGCAGCGCGTGATCGACTGGCTCAGCGGCGAGCCGCTGCCGCGCATCTGCTGACGCGCATCGGTTGACGCGTCACGGCCGCGGCCTAGAATGGCCGCGACACCACTGCCGGGCCCCGCGATGCACGCCGACGCCGATCCTGCGCCGATGCTGGCCGCCGCCAATGCGGCGTTGGCGCGCTGGGGCCATGACCCGCATGCGCTGCTGCAGGTGCTGCGCGAGACGCAGGCCGCCACTGGTTGGTTGCCACGGCCGCTGTTGGCGCACGTGGCGCGCGCGCTCGGCCTGACGCTGGCGCACGTGGAAGGGGTGGCCGGCTTCTACCGCTCTCTGCATCTGCGCCCGGTCGGGCGCGTGCGGGTGCTGTTTTCCGACAACGTCACCGACCGCATGCTCGGCAGCGAGGCGCTGCTGCAGCGGCTGTGCGCGCGCTTGGGCGTGGCGCCGGGCGAAGTCGATCCGCAGGGCCGCTTCAGCGTCGATCGCTGCTCCTGCACCGGGCTGGGCGACCAGGGGCCGGCGCTGCTGGTCAATCATGCGCAAGTCGTCACGCGGCTGGACGCGGCCCGGGTGGATGCGCTCGCGCAGCACCTGTTGGCCGGGGTGCCGCCCACCAACTGGCCGGCCGAGTGGGGGCGGGTGGACGACCAAGTGCGCCGTGCCGACGTGCTGCTCGGCGGTCTGCCGCCGCAGGCACCGCCGCTGGAGGCCGTGCTGGCGCGCCCGCCCGCGGCGCTGCTGCAGGAGCTGGAGCGCAGCGGCCTGCGCGGCCGCGGCGGCGCGGGCTTTCCGACCGCGCGCAAGTGGCGCCTGTGCGCCGCCGCGCCGGCGCCCCAGGCTGGGCGCGTGGTCGTCTGCAACGCCGACGAGGGTGAACCCGGCACCTTCAAGGACCGCGTGCTGCTGCGCACCCAGGCCGACGCGTTGCTGGACGGCATGACGCTGGCCGCGCGCGCGATCGGGGCCTCCAGCGGCTTCCTGTATCTGCGCGGCGAGTACGCCTTCCTGCTGCCGCACCTGCAGGCGGTGCTGGCGCGGCGGCGCGCCGCCGGGCTGCTCGGCCGCGACGCCGGCGGCGTGCGTGGCTTTGACTTCGACGTCGTGATCCACGTCGGCGCCGGAGCCTACGTCTGCGGCGAGGAATCGGCGCTGATCGAATCGCTGGAAGGCCGCCGCGGCGTGCCGCGCATCCGGCCGCCGTTTCCGGTCGAGCGCGGCTACCTTGGCCGGCCGACGGTCGTCAACAACGTCGAGACCTTCGTCGCCGTGGCGCACATCCTGCGCCGCGGCGGCGCATGGTGGGCGGCGATCGGCACGCCGCAATCCACCGGCACCAGGCTGCACAGCGTCAGCGGAGACTGTGCGCGTCCAGGCGTGTACGAGTATCCGCTCGGCACGCCGCTGGAGCGCATCCTGGCCGACTGTGGCGCCTCCGACGCGCAGGCGGTGCAGGTCGGCGGCCCGTCCGGCGCCTGCGTGCCGGCGGCGCAGTTCGGCCGCGCGATCGCCTTCGAGGACCTGCCCAGCGCCGGCGCGCTGATGGTGTTCGACCGCTGGCGCGACCTGTTCGAGGTGGCGCGCCACTTCGCACACTTTTTCGCGCACGAAAGCTGCGGCCTGTGCACGCCGTGCCGCGTCGGCACCGAGCTGGTGGTGCGCCGGCTCGACAAGCTGGCGCAGGCGCGCGGCGCCGGGCGCGGCTCGGCGTTCGACGTCGAGCGGCTGCGCGAGCTCGACGCGCTGCTGCACGGCGGCACGCACTGTGGGCTGGGCATGTCGGCTTGCAACCCGCTGCGCGACACGCTGGCGCATTTCGCCGGCGCCTACGCGCAGCGCGCCGTTGCGGCGGACTTCCAGCCCGACCTCGACCTGGACGCGCTGCTGGAGCCGGCGCGGCGTGCCACCGGCCGGCGCGACGCCTCCGCCCACCTGGCCACGGAGCATCCCGCATGAGCGAATCGCCCGCCACCTTCGAGTTCGACTGCGCGGCCGTGCCGCTGCAGCCAGGCGACACCATCTTGCAGGCGGCGCAGCGCGCCGGCCGCGAGGTGCCGCATCTGTGCTGGGATGCGCGCGTCTCGCCCAGCGCCTCGTGTCGGCTGTGCACCGTGCTGGCCGACGGACGGCCGGTGGCCGCGTGCGTGACACCGGCGCAGCCGGGTCAGCGCGTGCAGTGCCACACGCCGGCGCTGGCGCAGCAACGGCTGCGGCTGCTGCAGATGCTGTTCATCGAGGGGCACCATTTCTGCCCGGGGTGTGAGAAGAGCGGTGCCTGCCGGCTGCAGGCCGCCGCCGCGCGCGCCGGCATGACCGAGCTGCACTTCGAGGCGCTCGACCCAGACCGCCGCGTCGACGCCAGCCACCCGGACGTCTGGTTCGAGCCCGGGCGCTGCATCCTGTGCCAGCTGTGCGTGCGCGCCAGTGAGGAGCTGGACGGCAAGCGCGTGTTTGCCATCGGTGGCCGCGGGCTCGGCACGCATCTGCTGATCGACAGCCCGAGCGGCCGGCTTGGCGACAGCGCGCTGTCGGTGCGCGACGCCGCCGCGCACATCTGCCCGGTGGGCGCGCTGCTGCCCAAGCGCGTCGGCTTCGCGCAGCCGATCGGCCGCCGCCCGTACGACGATGCGGAGACGCGCGGATGAGCCAGCCGCCGACCTCCACGCCCCCCACGGGTGGCGCTGCAGGGCGCAAGTGGCGCGTGGCCACGGTGTCGCTGGCCGGCTGCTTCGGCTGCCACATGTCGCTGCTGGACATCGACGAGCGGCTGTTCGAGCTGATCGAGTGCGTCGAGTTCGACCGCTCGCCGCTGACCGACCTTAAAACGCTGGCGCCCTGCGACCTCGGGCTGGTGGAGGGCGGCTTGTGCAACGCCGAGAACGTCGAGGTGCTGCGCCGCTTTCGTGCCCGGTGCCGCATCCTAGTGGCGGTGGGGGCGTGCGCGATCACCGGCGGGCTGCCGGCGCTGCGTAACCACCTGGACGTCGGCGAGGTGCTGCGCGCCACCTACGGCGCGCGCGTGCCTGACGACCCGGAGCTGCCGCTGCCGCTGGCGCGCGTGCTGCCGGTGCACGAGGTGGTGCGCATCGACCACGCGCTGCCCGGATGCCCGCCGCCGGCGGATGCGTTCTGGCAGCTGCTGCAGGACCTGATGGCCGGCCGCACGCCGGCGCTGCATGGAGGGTTGATCCGCTATGACTGACGGCACCGCCGCCACCCCCGCCGGCTTGCGTCGGGTAGCGATCGACCCGCTGACGCGCGTGGAGGGTCACGGCAAGGTCACGCTGCTGCTGGACGAGCAAGGCCGCGTGCAGCAGGCGCGGCTGCACATCGTCGAGTTCCGCGGCTTCGAGCAGTTCATCGTCGGCCGGCCATACTGGGAGGTGCCGGTGCTGGTGCAGCGGCTGTGCGGCATCTGCCCGGTGTCGCACCACCTGGCGGCGTCCAAGGCGCTGGACCGCGTCGTCGGCGGCTGGCCGGTGCCGCTGGTGGCCGACGCGATTCGCCGTCTGATGCACCACGGCCAAATCGTGCAGAGCCACGCGCTGCACTTCTTCCATCTGGCCTCGCCGGACCTGCTGTTCGGCTTCGACGCCGAGCCGGCGCGGCGCCAAATCGCCGCGGTGGCGCAGGCTTTTCCCGACACGGCGCGCCGGGGCGTGCTGCTGCGTCGCTTCGGGCAGGAGGTCATCCGTGTCACCGCCGGCAAGCGCGTGCACGGCACCGGCTCGGTGCCCGGCGGCGTCAACCGCACCGTGACGCCCGAGGAGCGCGCCGCGCTGCGCGCCGAGCTGCCGCAGGCGCTGGACTGGGCCGAGGCGGCGGTCGATCTGGCGCAGCGGCTGACCACCGCGCTGCCGCCCGAGGAGGCAGCGCTGGCCGAGACGCCGGCGGCGCTGCTGTCGCTGGTGGGGCCAGACGGGGCGCTGGAGCTGTACGACGGCGTGCTGCGCGTGCGCGAGGCCGACGGCCGCGTGGCCGAGGACGGCTGGGAGGACCAGCGCTACCGCGAGCTGATCGACGAGGCCGTGCAGCCGTGGAGCTACATGAAGTTTCCGTACCGCCGCGCGCTCGGGCCGCAGCTCGGTTGGTACCGCGTCGGGCCGCTGGCGCGGCTGCAGAACTGCGACCGCATCCCAACCCCGCGCGCCGAGGCTCGCCGGCAAGCCTTCGTCGCCGCGCACGGCGGGCGGCCGGTGCACCGGGTGCTGGCCACGCACTGGGCGCGCATGATCGAGCTTCTGCATGGCGTCGAAATGGTGGCGCGGCTGTTGGACGACGATGCCATCCTCGGCGGCGGGCCGCTGCAGGCCCAGGGGCCGCGCCAGCGCCGTGGCGTCGGCGTCATCGAGGCGCCGCGCGGCACGCTGATCCACGACTACGAGGTCGGCGACGACGACCTGGTGGCGCGCTGCAACCTGATCGTCTCCACCACGCACAACAACACGGCGATGAACGAGGCGGTGCGTGCGGTGGCGCAGCGCTTTCTCGACGGCCGCGCGCTGACCGAGGGGCTGCTCAACCGCATCGAGGTGGCCATCCGCGCCTACGACCCGTGCCTGTCGTGCGCGACGCACGCGCTGGGGCAGATGCCGCTGGCGGTGACGCTGCGCGACGCCCGTGGTGCGTTGCTGGACCACCTCGTGCGCATGGCCGACGGCACGCTGCGGCGCGACGAGCCGGCGCATGCCGCCGACGCGCCGGCATGAACACGCAGGCGCCGCTGCTGGTGCTGGGCTGGGGCAACCCCTGCCGCGGCGACGACGCGCTGGGGCCGCTGCTGGTCGAGCGGCTGCTGGCGCAGGCCGGCGACCTCGTGGACCGCGGCATGCTGCAGGGGCTGACCGACTTCCAACTGCAGATCGAGCACGCGCTGGACCTGGCGGGCCGCCGGCACGTGCTGTTCGTCGACGCGGCGCGCGATCTGGCCGAGCCGTTCGTGGTGCGCACGCTCGCGCCGCACGCGGCGCCGACGCCGTTTACGCACGCGCTGGCGCCCGAGGCGCTGCTGCACGTGGCCGAGCGGTTGCACGGGCAACCGCCGCCGCCGGCGACGCTGCTGGCGCTGCGCGCGCACCGTTTCGACTTCGGCGCGCCGCTGACCGACGCGGCCACGCAGGCGCTGCAGGCTGGGCTGGCATGGGCGCTCGCCTGGCTGCGCGCTCAGGCCGCATCGGCCGCCGGCTGCGGCTCGCGGGGCTCGGCGTAGAGCCGCACGCGAAACACCGCCCCCGGCCCGTCGGTGCGGTTGTCCGCCTCCAGCCGGCCGCCGTAACGCTCCAGAAGTCCCTGGCTGACCCACAGCCCCAGACCGTGCCCGTCCGGCTTGGTGGTGAAGAACGGCGTGAACAGCCGCGCGCGCACCTGCGGCGACAGGCCCGGGCCGCGGTCGCGTACCTCCACCCAGGCTCCGACCGGGGTGCCGTCCTCGAACCAGTCGCCGCTGGCCAGTTCCACCTCGGCGCCGCCGGGGCTGGCCTGCACCGCGTTGACCAGCAGGTTGATGATGACCTGCTGCAGCTCCTGCCGGTTGCACGCCACCGCGGTGGTGGCGCGGTCGTCGCGCCGCAGCCGGATGCCGCGCTGCTGCAGCAGCCGCTCCACCAGCACGACGCAATCATCCAGCACCGCCGGCAGCGCCAGCGGTTCCACATAGCCGGCGAACTCGGTCGGCCGCGCATGCTGCAGCAGCCGCGTGACGATCAGGCGGATGCGCTCGACCTGGACGTCGATCAGCGCCAGCTCTGCCTGCACCGGCGCGGCCGCCGGCCCCAGCGTCTCGCGCAGCAGGTCCAGGTTGCCCTGGATGACGGCGATCGGGTTGTTGATCTCGTGCGCCAAGCCGGCGCTGAGCTGGCCGATGGTGGCCAGCCGCTCGCTGCGGATCAGCTGCTGTTGCGCCTGGCGCAGCGCGGTGTGGCTGGCCTGCAGCTCGCGCGTGCGCTCGGCGACGCGGCGGTCCAGCGTCTCGGCCCAAGCGCGCAGGTGCGCGGTCTGTTCGGCCAGCAGATCCAGCAGCCGGTCCAGGTGCTGCGCCAGCGCGCCCAGCTCGTCGTGCGAGTCCACCAGCCCGACGCGCGCGGCGGTGTCGCCGTGCTCGATGCGGCGCATCGTCGCGTCCATGCGCTCCACCGGCTCCACCAGCGCACGCGCCCGGCGCAGCGTCCAGCGCGCTGCCGCCGCCATCACCAGCCCGAACAGCAGCGCTGTGCCGGCCAGCACCGCCCACTTGACCCAGCGCAGCGGCGCCTCCGAGAAGCCGACGTAGAGCATGCCGATGCGCCGGCCCAGGCTGTCGGTCAGCGGCTCGTAGGCGCTGACGCACCAGTCGTTGACGACGAAGGCGCGGTCCAGCCAGGTGCGGCCCTCGCCGAGTACGGCGTCGCGCACCGCCTGCGACACGCGCGTGCCGATGGCGCGCTCGTCGCCGAACAGGCGCACGTTGGTGCTGATGCGCACGTCGTCGAGGAACAGCGTGGCCGTGCCCTGGCTGCCGAATGGCAGCGAGCCCTCCGGGTAGACGATGCGGTTGAGATGGTCGATGAAGTCGAGGTTGCGGTTGAGCAGCAGGCCGCCGTGCAGCACCCAGCCGGGCAGCGGCGCGTCGTCCGGCAACGGCGCGCTGGCCAGCACCAGCAGCGCGCGCTCCTCGACCGTGCGTGCGGTGGGCGCGGCGTTGCGGGTCGGCACCAGCGCAATACCCAGCCGCGGCTGCAGATGCGTGGCCAGCGCTGCCACCTGCGCCGGCTCCCACACCACCAGGCGCGCCGCGCTGCCGCGCGCCTGCGCCGGCGGCGCCACGGGGTCGTGCGGCGGGCGCAGCACCAGCACGTCCAGCCCGAGGCGCTGGCGTTCCTGCTCCAGCCACGCCCGCAGCGGTTCGATGTCGGTCACGGCCGCCGCCGGTCGGCGCGGGGCCAACCGCTGCAGCTGGCGGTGCAGCGCGTGCGATTCGGCCACCTCGCGCGTGTCGCTGCCCACCCCCTGCAGCACCTGCCCGAAGTAGCCATGCGCCACCGCCAGATCGGCGCGCACCTTGGTCTGCAGCAGCCGGTCGTAGGCCAACGTCGTCCACGCCGTCAGCACCAGCAGCAGCCCCACCAGCGCCAGCAGCAGTGGTGCGAGCGCCAGCGCCAGCAGCTGCGCCCGCACCGAGGCGTCCAGCCGCGCGCGCCAGCGTCGCCAGGCGTTCATCGGCCCCGGCCGTCCTGCGCCGCCCACTCGGCGGCGCGCCGCTCCAGCGTGCGCCGCGACACGCCCAGCAGCTGCGCTGCGCGCGTCTTGTCGCCGCCGACCGAATCCAGCACCGCTTGGATGTGGCGGCGCTGCAGCGTCTCCAGGTCCAGCGGTGCCTCGCCGGGGCTAGCGGCCAGCGGCTCGCGCAGCGGCGGGTACAGCGCAGAGACGTTGACCTCGCCGAGGATCAGCGAGCGCTCGACCCAGTTGCGCAGCTCGCGCACATTGCCGGGCCAGCGGTAGCGCTGCAGCAGTGCCATCGCCTCTGCGTCGACGTCCAGCGGCGCCACGCCCAGCGCCGGCGCCAGCGTCTGGACAAAGTGCTGCACCAAGGCCGGGATGTCCTCGCGCCGCTCGCGCAGCGGCGGCAACGTCACGTCCACCACGCGCAGGCGGAAGTACAGATCCTCGCGGAAGCGCCCTGCGGCCACCTCATCGGCCAGCGGCCGGTTGGTGGCGGCGATCACCCGCACGTCCACCGGGACGGTCTGCTGGCTGCCCACGGGGCGGATCTGCCGCTCCTCCAGCACGCGCAGCAAGCTGGCCTGCACCGGCAGCGGCAGGTCGGCCACCTCGTCGAGGAACAGCGTGCCACCCTGCGCGTAGACAAACAACCCGTCGTGCCCGCCGTGGCTGCCGGCAGCGTGGCCGAACAGCTCGCGCGCCAGCTGCTCGGCCGAAGGCGTGCCGCACTGCACGGCGACGAACGGCCCGCCGGCGCGCGGGCTGCGCGCGTGCAGTGCGCGCGCCACCAGCTCCTTGCCGGTGCCGGACTCGCCCTGGATCAGCACGGTGCTGGGCATCGGCGCGAGGCGCTCGATCGCCGCGCGCACCGCCTGCGTCGCGGCGGCCTCGCCGATCAGCGGCGTGCCCTCCGAGCGCGACGGCCGCACGTGGCGGCGCAGCACGAAGTTCTCGCGCCGCAGCCGCGCACGCTCGTGGCACTGGCGGATGGCGTTGAGGATCTGCGGCACGCGAAAGGGCTTGAGGATGAAGTCCGACGCGCCGGCGCGCAGCGCCTCGATCGCGGTGTCGAGCGAGGCGAACGCCGTGATCAGGATCACCCCGCCGCCGTAGCCCTGCTCGCGCAGGGCCTGCAGCCACTGCACACCGCTTAGGCCCGGCAGCGCCACGTCCAAGATCACGAGGTCGAAACGCTGCGCACGCATCCAGCGCTCGCCTTCCTCGGCGTTGGCGGCGGCGGCGACGAAACGGCAGCGCGGCGCCAGCGTCTTGACCAGGAAGTTGCGCATGCCCGGCTCGTCGTCGACGACGAGGATGGCTCCTTCGGGCCAGCTGCCGTCTTGCCCAGCGGTGGCCAGGGAGTCGGTGGGGAGGGGCTCGCGCAGGTCAACCATAGCGCCCCATTGTAAAAAAGCCCTAGCGTTTTGCTCGACTACTGTCGCGTATGAGACAGGCCGGGCGTGCGACAAGCTGCACCAGCCCGCGACAAGTTGTCGCCCCGGTCGATTCAATGCGTTGCGCGGTCGGGGCGATCGGGCATCGATCGAACCGCTGCACATTCTTGGTGGCGGTGCAGCAAACATCAGCGCATGGTGATGCGTCGATGGAATGCGGCTTGCTTCCAAAATTCCCTCGGCTTGGCTTGGAGCGGCTCACGCCAGTCTGGTCGGGCCAGGGGCGGCACAGCCCTCTAGTCAGACGCGCCGTGGCGCGTTACCGTAGCGGGCACGCACCCTGGATTCCGACGCCGAGGAGACCCCCGATGAAGCACGAGCCGACCCCCGTTCTGCCCGGTCGCCGCCGCTGGTTTGCGGCCGCTGGCGCCGTAGGCGCCGC
>DAIRDY010000013.1:0-21949 GCA_036795935.1 Moraxellaceae bacterium
CGCGGTTCAGCTTGTTGATCGTCTCGATCATGTGCACCGGGATGCGGATGGTGCGTGCCTGGTCCGCAATGGAGCGGGTGATGGCCTGGCGGATCCACCACGTGGCGTAGGTCGAGAACTTGTAGCCGCGGCGGTATTCGAACTTGTCGACGGCCTTCATCAGGCCGATGTTGCCTTCCTGGATGAGGTCGAGGAACTGCAGGCCGCGGTTGGTGTACTTCTTGGCGATGGAAATCACGAGACGCAGGTTGGCCTCGACCATTTCCTTCTTGGCGCGACGGGCCTTGGCCTCGCCGATGGACATGCGACGGTTGATTTCCTTGATGTCGGCGATCTCGAGGCCGACTTCTTCCTCGATGGCAATCAGGCGACGCTGGGCACGCAGCACTTCGTCGCGGTTGGCCTCGAGGCCCTTGGCAAACGGCTTCTTGGTGGCGATCTGTGCGTCCACCCATTCCAGGTTGATCTCGTTGCCCGGGAAGGTCTGGATGAAGTGGGCGCGGTCCATGCGCGAGCGCTTGACGCAGGCGTGCATGATGGCGCGCTCCTGCGCGCGCACTTCGTCGAGCACGCTGCGGATCTGCACGCAGATGCCGTCGAACAGGCGCGGCGTCAGCTTGAAGATGGTGAACTGTTCGGCCAGTTCTTCCATGTTCTTGATGAAGGCCTTGGAGTCGGCGCCGGACTTCTTCAGCGAGGTCTGCGTCTTCTGGTACTGCTTCTTCAGTGCGTTGAAGCGCTCGGCGGCGAGCACGGGGTCGAGGCCGGTGTCGGCTTCGTCTTCGTCATCACTGTCGGATTCTTCTTCCTCGGCTTCTTCGGCGGCGGCCTTGGCGCCGGCCTTGCCCTTGCCGGCCAGGGCGGCGAGCGCGGTTTCGTCATCGACTTCGGGCGGCGGCACGGCGGCATTGCCGTCGTCATCCGGGTCCAGGTAGCCGGCAATGAGGTCGGCCAGGCGGCGTTCGCCGGCTTCGGTCTTTTCGAATTCCTCGATGATGCCCGCGACGGCGCCCGGCCAGTAGGCCATGGCGTTCAGCACTTCGCGGATGCCTTCCTCGATGCGCTTGGCGATGGCGATTTCGCCTTCGCGCGTCAGCAGCTCGACGGTGCCCATCTCGCGCATGTACATGCGCACCGGGTCGGTGGTGCGGCCGGGTTCGTTTTCCACGGACGCGAGCACGGCGGCGGCTTCTTCGGCGGCGACTTCGTCGTCGGTGGCGTCGGGGGTTTCCTCGAGCAGCAGGTCATCCTTTTCCGGGGCGCGTTCATGCACCGGAATGCCGAGGTCGTTGACCATCTGGATGATGTCTTCGATCTGCTCGGTCTCGGTGACGGACTCGGGCAGGTGATCGTTCACCTCGGCGTAGGTCAGGTATCCCTGCTCCTTGCCCTTGGCAATGAGTTCTTTGAGCAGGGATTTCTGCTTCTCTTTGTCGGCGCTCATGGGGGCCCTCTGGAACAGCAGCGGTTATGCGGACGGCCTGTGCACCCTCGGGACTGGCTGGGGTGGCGTTGGGCAAGCGGCGGATTATACCCATCGCACCCCGGGCCAGCCAGCGACGAGGGCTCGGGAGCGACGGCGGGCGGGGTCAGTCGGCGTCGGCCGGCGGCCGGCGCAGCGCCTCGATGGCCAGCTTGAGGCGGCGAATCTCGGCGAGATCGTCCGTGGCGCGCAGCTCGGCCTCCATGGCGGCGAGGCGCAGGGCGGCCAGCACGTCCTGGAACTCGCGGTCGACGCCAGTGTGCGGGGTCAGGAACTCGCTGGCGGCCAGCGCCGTCAGTTGCTCGCCCTCGGGCGTGTCATGCCAGGCGCCGAGCAGGGCGGGAATGCTCATGCCGGGGCGTTCCTCGAGCAGGCGCACCACGGCCAGCAGCAGGCTGTCGGCGGGCTGGCCGAGGCGCAGCAGCTCGTCGCTGCTGGTCAGGCGGGCCTGCGACGGGTCCTGCAGCAGCAGGCGCACGGCGCGCTCGCCCAGGCTCACTGTCGGCGCCCGGCTGCCGGGCTGGCGGGCCTGACGCTGGCGCGGGCCGCGGCGCTCGCCCTTGAAGCCGCGATCCGCGCCAGCGCGCGGGCCGAGGTCGCCAAAGTCACCGAAGTCGTCGGCCGCATCGTCGAAATAGGGCGGCGGCTCATGACTGCCGGCAGGGGCGGCCGGCGTCTGCGCCGGGGCGGCGCGCGGGCGGTCGGCGGGCAGGGCCGGCGTGTCGAGCACGGCGGCGCGCAGCGTGGCCGTCTCCAGCCGGGTCAGCTCGGCCAGGCGGCCGAGCAGCATCTCGCGGTACAGGCCGTCGGGCAGCGTGGCCACCAGCGGCTTGGCCAGCATGGCCAGGCGCGAACGGCCCTCCAGGCTGTCCAGGTTCAAGCCTTCGCCGAGCTGGCGCAGCATGAAGTCGGCCAGGGGCTCGGCCTCGTTCTGCACGCGATCCTGGAAGCGGGCCGTGCCCTCCTTGCGCACCAGCGAGTCCGGGTCTTCGTCGGCGGGCAGGAACAGGAAGGAGGCGCTCTTGCCGTCGACCAGTGCCGGCAGCGCCGATTCCAGCGCACGCCAGGCCGCCTTGCGCCCGGCGGCATCGCCGTCGAAGCAGAAGCAGACCTCCGGCACCAGCCGGAACAGACGCTCGACATGCGTGGTGCTGGTGGCGGTGCCCAGCGTGGCCACGGCATTGGTGATGCCGTACTGCGCCAGCGCCACCACGTCCATATAGCCTTCGACCACGATCACCCGCTCCAGCCGGCCGGGCGCCTGCTTGGCTTCGTACAGGCCGTAGAGTTCCTGGCCCTTGTGGAAGACCGGCGATTCCGGCGAGTTCAGGTATTTGGGTTTTTCGTCGGTGAGCACGCGGCCGCCGAAGGCGATGACGCGGCCGCGGAAATCGCGGATCGGAAAGATCACGCGGTCGCGCATCGCGTCGTAGACGCGGTTGCTCTGTTCGTTGCGCACCACGAGGCCGGTGGCGAGCAGGCGCTTTTTCGCGTCTTCGTCGCGGCCCAGTGCCGAGAGCAGGTTGTCCCAGCCGGCGGGTGCGTAGCCCAGGCGGTAATGCTTGGCGATCTGCCCGGTCAGGCCGCGCCGCTTGAAATAGCCGACGGCCTTTTCCTTGTCGCGATGCGTGCGCAGTTGCTGCTCGAAATACTGTGCGGCGGCTTCCAGCTGGTCATACAGCGGTTGCTGCGACTCACGCGGCGGTGCGTCCGGGTCGCGCGTGTCCGGCACTTCCAGTCCGACGCGGCCGGCCAGCTCGTTCAGGCTGTCGAGAAAGCCCTTGCGCTCGTAGTCCATCAGGAAGCTGACGGCATTGCCCGAGGCACCGCAGCCGAAGCAGTAATAGAACTGCTTCTCGCGGCTCACGGTGAACGACGGGGTTTTCTCGCGGTGGAAGGGGCAGCAGGCGCTGTAGTTCTTGCCGGCTTTTTTCAGCTTCACCCGCGAATCGATGAGCTCGACGATGTCCGTGCGCGAGAGCACGTCGTCGATGAAGGATTCGGGGATGCGGCCGTATGCCATGAAGGGAGACTTGCGCGTGAAGAGGGGGCGGAATGGCAGGGCGGCGGGCGCCCCTGCCATGGCATGGACTGCCAACCCTAGCGCCTGGCCCGCCGCTTGTCGAAGGGCGGGCGTCAGCGCCGGCCTCAGCCCAGCTTTGCCTTCACCTTCTGCGACACGGCGCCGGTGTCGGCGCGGCCGGCGAGCTGCGGGCGCAGCAGGTTCATCACCCGGCCCATGTCGCGCGCCGAGGTGGCGCCGGCTTCGCTGATGGCGGCGCTGATCAGGGTGTCGATTTCGGCCTCGCTGAGCTGGGCGGGCAGGAAGGACTGCAGCACGGCAATCTCGGCCTGCTCCTTGGCGGCCAGCTCCGGGCGGCCGCCCTGCTCGAAGGCAGCCACCGACTCGCGACGCTGCTTCACCATCTTTTCCAGCACGGCCAGCACGCGGGCATCATCCAGCTCCACGCGCTCGTCCACCTCGATCTGCTTGAGGGCGGCCGTGGCCATGCGGATGGTGCCGAGGCGGTCCTTGTCCTGGGCGCGCATGGCGTCTTTCATGGCTTCCGTGAGTTTGGCTTTCAGTTCGGACATGGCGCGGCTCCGTATGCTGTCTGCATGGCGGCCGGCTGATTCCGGCGCTGCCGGTGGCAGAAATGAAAAGCGGCACAAGGATGTGCCGCACGCAAAACAGGCCCCTAGGGGCCTGTTTTGTCGGGAGCCTTGCACGGACATGCGCCGGGCAAGGCGGGTTCAGGCCGGTTCAGGAGAACCGGTCTGAACTTAGTAAAGACGGGTGGTCTTCATGTTTTCGCGGGCGACCTTCTTGGCGTGACGCTTCACGGCAGCAGCGGCCTTGCGCTTGCGCTCCTGGGTCGGCTTTTCGTAGAACTCGCGCTTGCGCACGTCGGCCAGCACACCGGCCTTTTCGCAGGAACGCTTGAAACGACGCAGGGCAACGTCAAACGGCTCGCCTTCTTTGACTTTCACGGACGGCATGCAAATCACCTTGAATATGGTCTGTTGAGGGCCCGGACGGGATCGGGTCCCCGGACAAGGGCGCCGATTCTAGCCACTCTCCCTGTCCGTGCCAAGCCCCGTCTGGCCCCGGAGCCGGGGGCTGGCTTAAGATGCCGGGCTTCCGCCGGCCGGCGGGGGCGCCCTCCGGGCCGGCCCCCGGCGCGGCCGGGTCCGGCGCAGGTTCCTGCCTGGCGCCACCTCCTGTAACGACAGCCATCGAGAAGCGCACCCATGCGGGTACTGGGCATAGAAACCTCCTGTGACGAGACCGGTGTCGCTGTTTACGACAGCGCGCAGGGCCTGCTTGCGCACCGTCTGTACAGCCAGATCGAGCTGCATGCCGATTACGGCGGCGTGGTGCCGGAGCTGGCCTCGCGCGACCACGTGCGCAAGATGATCCCGCTGCTGCGCGAGCTGCTGGAGGCCGCCGGCTCGCCGCTGCCGACGCTGGATGCCGTGGCCTATACCGCAGGCCCCGGCCTTGCCGGGGCGCTGATGGTGGGTGCCGTGTTCGGGCGCACGCTGGCCTGGTCGCTGGGGATTCCGGCGGTCGGCGTGCACCACATGGAAGGGCATCTGCTGGCGCCGATGCTGGAGGCCAGTCCGCCGGCCTTTCCGTTTGTGGCGTTGCTGGTGTCCGGTGGCCACACGCAGCTGATGCGTGTCGACGGCATCGGCCGGTATGCGCTGCTCGGCGAATCCATCGACGATGCCGCCGGCGAAGCCTTCGACAAGGTCGCCAAGATGCTGAAGCTGGACTATCCGGGCGGCCCTGCCGTCGCCCGGCTGGCCGAGCAGGGCGATGCCGCGCGTTTTGATTTCCCGCGCCCCATGCTCGACCGCCCCGGCCTGGATTTTTCGTTCAGCGGCCTCAAGACCTCGGTGCTGAATGCGCTCAACACCACGGACGACTATCCGCAGAGGGCCGCCGATATTGCTGCCAGCTTCCAGGCAGCCGCCGTGGACACGCTGGCGCGCAAATGCGAGCGCGCGCTCAAGGAAACCGGCGTCAAGCGGCTGGTGGTCGCCGGCGGTGTCAGTGCCAACCGCCTGCTGCGGGCGCAGCTTGGCGAGATGGCGGCGCGCCGGCGCGCAGAAGTGTTTTATCCGGCGCTGCCGTTCTGCACCGACAACGGAGCGATGATCGCGTTTGCCGGTTGCCAGCGCCTGCTCGCCGGCGAACGCGAAGGCCCGGCCATCACCGTGCGGCCACGCTGGCCGATGACGGCGCTCGAGGCGCCGGCGGCGCGCTGAAGAACGGTCAGCCGGCGTTGTCGTCCGGTGCCTTCTTGCTGCCGAAGCGGCGCTCCTCGCCTTTCATCAGCGCGATGATGTTCGGCTTGTGGCGCGCCAGCAGCAGCAGGCTCATGCCGACCACGCCCAGCATGTAGGCCGGCACCAGCTGCCAGGCAATGAAGGGCGCCGCCACGAAACCGGCAATCGCTCCCACCGAGGAAATGCGCGTGGCGGCAAACGCCACCACCCACAGTCCCGTCACCGCAAGGCCAAGCGGCCAGTGCAGCGCCAGCAGCACGCCGAGTGCGGTGGCCACGCCCTTGCCGCCCTCGAAGCGGAAAAACACCGGATACAGGTGGCCGAGAAAGGCCGCGAGGCCGACCGCGGACACCAGCGCCGGCTCCAGCGCGAAATGCAGCGCCAGCAGCACCGGCACCACGCCTTTCAGCATGTCGCCGAGCAGGGTCAGCGCGGCCGGACCCTTGCCGCCGAGGCGCAGCACGTTGGTGGTGCCCGGGTTGTGCGAGCCCTCGCTGCGCGGGTCGGGCAGGCCGAGCAGGCGGCAGACAATGATGGCTGTGGAGACAGAGCCCAGCAGATAGGCGAGAATCAGTGCCCCGGTGGCGACGAGATCGGGTGTCATGCGTTTTCCTTGACGAAGGCAGCGGCCGGTTGGCGAAAACGTGAGCGATTGTAGAGGCTCGCCGGCCCGCCGTCTCCCGTACGATGCCCGCAACGCCACCCGAAACGCGGCAGGACGCCACGCTTCACCGCAGAGGAGCCCGCATGGACATCGTTTACATCCGCGACCTCAAGATCGAGACCGTCATCGGCATCTTCGACTGGGAGCGCCGCATCCGCCAGACCGTGAGCATCGACCTCGAAATGGCGACCGACATACGGCGGGCCGCCGAGAGCGACGACATCAGGGATGCCCTGGATTACAAGGCGGTGGCCAAGCGCCTGATCGCCTTCGTCGGCGAGTCCGAATTCCTGCTGGTGGAAACCCTGGCGGAAAAGGTGGCCGCCATCGTGCGCGAGGAGTTCCACGTGCCCTGGCTGCGCCTGCGCCTGTCCAAGCCCGGTGCCGTGCGCGGTTCGCAGGACGTGGGCATCATCATCGAGCGGGGCGACAAGAGCTGACATGCCGCGTGTGTACCTGAGCCTGGGCAGCAACATCGCGCGCGAGAAGCACATCCGCGCGGCCCTGCGCGAACTTGAAGACCGTTACGGCCTGCTGCTGGTGTCGCCGGTGTACGAAAGCGAGGCCGTCGGTTTCGAGGGCGATCCCTTTTTCAATCTGGTGGTCGGCCTCGATACCGAAAAGGGTGTGGGCGAGCTTGCGGCCGAGTTGCGCGCGATCGAGGAGGCCCATGGCCGCGACCGTCGCGCGCCCAAGTTTTCGGCGCGCACGCTCGACATCGACATCCTGACCTGGGGCAATGCCTGCGGCGAGATTGACGGCATCCGGCTGCCGCGCGACGAGGTGCTGAAGAATGCCTTCGTGCTGCGCCCGCTCGCCGACATTGCCGGCAATGACCGCCATCCCGAAACCGTCCGCAGCTACGCCGAGCACTGGGACGCCTATGACCAGTCGCGGCAGAGGCTGTGGCCGGCCGCTTTCACGCCCGACGACCCCGACAGCGAGTACGCCTGATGTTCCGCATGACCGTAATGCCCCGCTTCTATGAAACCGATGCGCTGGGCCATATCAACAACACGGTGATTTCCGGCTGGTTCGAGACCGCGCGCGAACCTGTGTTCCGCCTGTTCAATCCCGAGCTCGCGCTCGACCGCTGGAACCTGATCCTGGCTCGCGTCGAGATTGACTACGTGGCACAGACGCATTACGGCCACGAGGTCACGCTGCTCACCGGCATCGAGCGCATTGGCAACAGCTCCTTCGTTGTCGCGCAGGAGGCCTGGCAAAACGACGTCTGTGTCGCCCGCGGCAAGGCTGTGCAGGTCTGCTTCAACTACGAGACCCAGAAAAGCGAGCCCCTGCCCAACGCCATTCGCAGCGCCCTCCAGCAGCACCTTCTCACCTGACGCCATTCCCTCACCGCGCAAGAGGGGAGCGGGAGTCCTGTTACCGGGGCCGGATGTCTGCAGCGTCCAAGTGTGCACCGCTCCATGACCTGCATGCCGCCGTGCGTTCCGGTCGACAGGAAAAGCCCTGCGCCGGCGTCATTGCTTCAGAGTCGCCGCCCCCCATCCACCGCAATGATCTGCCCCGTGACATACGGCGCGTCCTCCAGCAGGAAGGCGATGGTGCGTGCAATGTCCGTCGGCTCACCCAGCCGCGCAAGCGGAATGCCTGCCAGCGTGCGCGCCTGCACCTCCGGCGACACGTCCCCGCTGCTCGGCCACAGGATCGCCCCGGGCGCCACCCCGTTCACCCGCACCAGGGGCGCCAGCTCCTTCGCCAGCGACAGCACGAGCATTGCGTGCGCCGCCTTTGCCATGCAGTACAGCGTGTGCTCGCGCAGCGGCTTCTCCGCATGGATGTCGATCAGGCTGACAATGCTGCCGCCGCTCGCGCGCAGAGCCGGCGCCAGTGCCTGCGACAGGAAGAAGGGGGCGCGTGCATTGCTGGCAAACAGGTCCTCCCAGTGCGCCGCGGTCGCAGTGCCCACCGGCGTCGGATAAAAGCCGGAGGCATTGTTGACCAGCGCATCAACACGACCCCAGGCGGTCAATGCGTCGGCGGCCAGTTGTTGCACCGCTGCATCGTCACCCAGGTCGGCGGCCAGCACGCGACAGCTGTCTGCGCGCTGCCGGTTGAGGTCGGCGGCCAGTGCCTCGGCCTCGGCACGCGAGTGCCGGCAGTGCACGAGCACGCGCCAGCCGCGGTCGTGAAGCAAGCGTGCGGTTGCCGCGCCGAGACGCTGCGCGGCGCCGGTGATCAGTACGACCTTGCCCTCAGCAGGCATGGGGTTCTCCTTGCGCCGGATGCCGGCGTTTCCAGTCTTCGCGCCACGCGTGCAGTGCAGTCTCGCGCGCCTCTTCCAGTGCCTTGATGAACGCCTCGCCCGCAAGGCCTGCCGCCTGCAGGTCGCGCGCGGACACCGCCTGCACGGCCGCCAGGGCGCCCTGCCAGTAAGCACGGGCGCTGTAATGACGATCTTCAAGGCCCAGGCGGCCGCGGGCATCTGCTTCGCAGGCCAGCAACAATTCGTGGAAGCGTTCGGGGCGACGCAGCGCGTCGGCGGCCAGCAGCTTGCGCAGCACGGTGGCCGGGCGCAACTGTTCAGCGCGATGGATGTCCAGGTGAAAGCGCGCCGCCAGTTCGCCGAGTGCCAGAAATTCGCGCGGCACCTTGAGGCGGGCTGACAGTTCGCGTACCCGTGGCACGCCGCGCTCCTCGTGGTTGATGTGGCGCGGCAGTTCGGCGGCGGGGGTGTCCGCCTTGCCGAGGTCGTGTACCAGCACCGCATAGCGGGCGGCGGTGCTGGCTCCCAGACGCACCGCCTGCTGCAGGCAGAGCAGCGTGTGCAGGCCGGTGTCGACTTCCGGATGATGGTCGGCGCGCTGTGGCACGCCGAACAGGCGCGCGACTTCCGGCAGCCAGACAGCGAGTGCCCCGCAGTCCTGCAGCACCCGGATGTACACGTCCGGCCGCGCCTCGCCGAGCGCACGTTCGGTTTCCTTCCATACGCGTTCGGGTGTCAGTGCATCGAGTTCGCCAGAGGCGGCCATCTCGCGCATCAGCGCCAGCGTGTCATCGGCAATCCGGAAGCCGAGCGGCGCATAACGCGCGGCAAAGCGCGCCACGCGGAACACGCGCAGCGGATCTTCGCGGAACGCCGGCGAGACGTGGCGCAGCAGGCGCGCTTCAAGATCACGCCGGCCACCATAGGGGTCGACCAGCGTGCCGTCGTCGGCCTGTGCCATCGCGTTCACGGTCAGGTCGCGACGCAGCAGGTCTTCTTCCAGCGTGATGTCGGGCGAGAAATCGCAGATGAAGCCGGTATGGCCGCGCCCGCTCTTGCGCTCGGTGCGCGCCAAGGCGTACTCCTCCTGCGTCACCGGATGCAGGAATACGGGGAAGTCGCGGCCGACGGCGCGGAATCCCTGCGCGGTCATGTCATCGGGCGTGGCGCCGGTCACCACCCAGTCGCGCTCCGTCACCGCACGCCCGAGCAGTGCATCGCGTACCGCTCCGCCGACCAGATGGATTTTCATGCCTGCCCCTGTTGACGCCGCCCCGCGCCCTCGCGGAGTATCGACGCCATGATAACGATGAATGCTGTTTTCCGCCCTGTCGTCACTGTCGCCCTCTGGCTGGCAGCAGCCAAGCGCGCGCGCGCGTTCCGGCGGCCGGACTGATCACGCATCCCGTTCAGATCCACAAAAAGGCCGCAGATTCTGCGGCCTTTTTGTTTTTCTGCCCTGCCCGGGGCGCACTACCACAGGAGCCTTGCCATGACTGCCGACAGCGAGCCCCCGCAATCGCGGGGCGTGATTCCCGCCTATCTGGGCCTGATCCTGATCTGGTCGACAACGCCGCTGGCCGTCGTGCTCAGCCTGCGCGACCTCGATGCGGTCTGGGCGCTGGCCGTGCGCATGCTGCTGGCGGCCGTGCTGGCCAGTGTTGTGCTGCGCGTGGCCGGGCAGCGGCTGGCCATGGACCGTGCGGCGATCAAGCTCTACGCCATCGGCTCGCTCAGCATGTTCGGCGCCATGCTGCTTACCTATCTGGGTGCGCGCAAGCTGCCTTCCGGCATCATTTCCGTGTTGTTCGGCCTGTCGCCGCTGCTGCTGGGGCTGCTGTCGTTCCTCGTGTTGCGTGACACACGCTTCAGCCTGCTGCAGTGGCTGGGACTGCTGCTGGCGCTGTTCGGACTGGCGGTGATCTTTGCCGAAGGCGAGGACATGGCGGCACTGGATGGTGCGAGCGTATTGCTGGTGCTGGGCGGCGTGCTGTCCTATGCGGTGTCTGCGCTCTGGCTCAAGCAGCTGCCGCATGCGTTGCCGCCCCTGGTACAGACCACGGGCGCGCTCTGGCTGTCGGCGCTGGGCTGTGTGCTGGTGCTGCCCGTGCTGGGCGGGCCGGCGCCGGTGGCCATGCCGGGCCTGGTGACGGTGCTGGCCATCCTGTACTCCGCCAGCTTCGGTTCGATTCTGGCGATGTTGTTCTATTTCTTCCTGCTGCGCCGCATCGCGGTCGGCACCATGGCGCTGACCACGCTGATAACACCGGTGTTCGCGCTGCTGCTCGGCATGTGGCTGAATAATGAGGAATTGCATGCGGAAGTGCTGTGGGGCGCGGCGCTGATCCTGCTCGGCCTTGGTCTTTATTACGAGCATGAATTGCGGCGCTATCTGCAGCCGCTGCGTCGACACTCAGCCGCGGACGGAAAAACCGTGGCAGGGCGTGACGATGTCGCGCCAGTCCTCGTCCAGCGTGTCGACCCGGGTCAGTGACGGCCCTTGCCGGCACCAGTCGCGCAACTGCCGGAGCAGCTCGGCATCGCCCTGTGCCAGCAGCTCGACGCGCCCGTCCGGCAGGTTGCGTACCCAGCCGGCAAGGCCGAGGCGCTGCGCTTCATGTGCGGCGCTGACGCGATAGGACACGCCCTGCACGCGGCCGGCGATCAACAGGTGGAGCTCCGCCATCAGGAAATCGCCGCCGACGACACGAGTATGCCCTGCTCGCCGGAGCAGGTGGTTTTCTCGACCAGCGTGTCACCGTCCCAGGACTCCAGGTGCACGTCGAACTTCCACAGCCGGTGCAGGTGCTTGAGCACTTCGATGGCCGTCTCTGACAAGGGCCGGCGGGCATGGCGCACATGGCGCAGCGTCAGCGAGCGGTCGCCATGGCGGTTGACGTTCCAGACCTGGATGTTGGGCTCGTTCATGCTCAGGTTGTACTGGTTGGACAGCGCCTGGCGCAGGCGGCGGAAGCCGTCGTCATCGTGGATGGCGGATATTTCCAGCGTGCTTTTCTGGTCGTCGTCGACAACGGCAAACAGCTTGAGGTCGCGCATCACGCGCGGTGACAAGAACTGCTGCACGAAGCTTTCGTCCTTGAAGCTCTGCATGGCGAACTTGAGCGTTGGCAGCCAGGGCTTGCCGGCAATGTCGGGAAACCAGTAGCGGTCTTCGTCGGTCGGCGCCTCGCAGATGCGCTTGATGTCCTGGTACATGGCGAAGCCGAGCGCATAGGGATTGATGCCGCGGTAGTAAGGACTGTCGAAGGCGGGCTGATAGACCACGGCCGTATGCGACTGCAGGAATTCCAGCATGAAGCCGTCGGTGACCAGGCCCTTGTCGTAGAGCCGGTTGAGCAGGGTGTAGTGCCAGAACGTGGCCCAGCCTTCGTTCATCACCTGGGTTTGGCGCTGCGGGTAGAAGTACTGGGCAATCTTGCGCACGATGCGCACGATCTCGCGCTGCCAGGGTTCGAGCAGCGGCGAATTCTTCTCGATGAAGTACAGCAGGTTTTCCTGCGGCTCTTCCGGCCAGCGCCGGCGCCTGGCCTCTTCTTCCTCGCGCCGGTTGCGGAAGGGAATGGTGCGCCAGAGATCGTTCACCTGTTTCTGCAGGGCCTCCTCGCGCTCTTCCAGCCGGAGGCGCTCTTCTTCGGCCGAAATGGGGTAGGGGCGCTTGTAGCGGTCGACGCCATAGTTCATCAGAGCATGGCAGGAGTCGAGAATGGCCTCGACTTCGTGCACGCCATGGCGCTCCTCGCAGCGCCGCAGGTAATTCTTGGCGAACAGCAGGTAGTCGATGATGCTGCCGGCATCGGTCCAGCTGCGGAACAGGTAGTTGCCCTTGAAGAAGGAGTTGTGGCCATAGCTGGCGTGGGCGATGACCAATGCCTGCATCATCATGGTGTTTTCTTCCATGAGGTAGGCGATGCAGGGGTTGGAGTTGATGACGATCTCGTAAGCCAGCCCCATCTGGCCGCGGCGGTAGGAGTTCTCCACCGAGACAAAATGCTTGCCGAAGGACCAGTGGTGGTAGCCCACCGGCATGCCCACCGAAGAGTAGGCATCCATCATCTGCTGCGACGAGATGACCTCGATCTGGTTGGGGTAGGTGTCGAGGCCGAATTCCTCGTGCGCGATGCGCGCAATCTCTTCATCGTAGCGGCGGATCAGCTCGAAGGTCCATTCCGAGCCGGTGGAGATGGGGTCGGCACGGCTCATGCCTTCTTCCTCGCAAACAGTTCACGGAAAACCGGATAGATGTCGGTAGCATCGACGATCTGCTGCATGGCGAACACGCCGGGCCATTCGTCCTGGACGGCTTCATAGGATTGCCACAGCGCCTGGTGTTCGCGCGGCGTGATCTCGATATAGGCGAAGTACTGCACCAGCGGCATGATGGATTCGGCCAGCAGCTGGCGGCAGACAGGCGAATCGTCGTTCCAGTTGTCGCCGTCGGAGGCCTGCGCACCGTAGATGTTCCACTCCTCGGCCGGATAGCGCGCGGCCATGATTTCCTGCATCAGCTTGAGCGCACTGGAAACAATGGTGCCGCCGGTTTCCCGCGAGTAGAAGAATTCCTGCTCGTCGACTTCCTTGGCGCTGGTGTGGTGACGGATGAACACGATGTCGATGCGCTTGTAGTTGCGTTTCAGGAACAGGTAGAGCAGCAGGAAAAAACGCTTGGCCATGTCCTTCATGCTCTGGTTCATCGAGCCGGAGACATCCATCAGGCAGAACATCACGGCCTGTGACGAGGGCTTGGGCACTTTCACATAATGGTTGTAGCGCAGGTCGAAGGTGTCGATGAAGGGAATGCGGTCGAGCCGCCGGCGCAGGCGCTCGATTTCCTCGCGCAGTTCGCGTACGCGCGCGGCATGTGCAGGCGAGGTGTTCTCCTCAAGCAGGGCGGCCAGTTCGGCCTTGGCTTCGCGCAGCCGGCGGCGGCTGCCGGCGCCCAGTGCGATGCGGCGTGCGGTGGCGGCGCGCAGGCTGCGGATGATGTTGATGCGTGCCGGATTGCCGTCGTTGATGATGCCGGCGTTCTGCCACTGGAAGGTTTCCATGCCGGCCAGCCGGCGCTTCACCAGATTGGGCAGGGCGAGGTCGTCAAACAGGAAGTTGAGGAACTCTTCCTGCGAGAGCGAGAAACTGAATTCGTCCTCGCCTTCGCCAGAGTCCGAGGCATTCCCTTCGCCGCCACCGCTGCCAGCGCCGCCCTCGGGCCGCTTGATGCGGTCGCCGGTGCTGAATTCGCGGTTGCCCGGATGCACCATCTCGCGCTCGCCGCCCTGGCCGTGGTGGAACACGGGCTCCGAAATGTCGCGGGTGGGGATGCTGACCTTCTCGCCATGCTCCATGTCGGTGATGGAGCGGCGGGTGACGGCGTCGGCCACGGCCTCCTTGATCTGCCGGCGATAGCGGTCGAGGAAGCGCTGGCGGTTGACCGTGCTCTTGTTCCGGCCGTTGGGGCGGCGGTCGATGATGTAGGACATGAGCCCTCGCCTTGGATTCTGCCGTCTCCCCGGCGGGGAGACGACGCGCTCACTGTGCCTTGCGCACGCGCAGGTACCACTCGGACAGCAGGCGCACCTGCTTCTCGGTGTAGCCGCGCTCGACCATGCGTTTCACGAAATCCTGATGCTTCTGCTGGTCGCCCTTGGAGGCCTTGGGGTTGAAGGAGATGACCGGCAGCAGGTCTTCGGTGTTGGAGAACATCTTCTTCTCGATCACGCTGCGCAGCTTTTCGTACGAGAGCCAGCTCGGATTCACGCCGTTGTTGTTGGCGCGTGCCCGCAGCACAAAGTTGACCACCTCGTTGCGGAAATCCTTGGGATTGGAAATGCCGGCCGGCTTCTCGATCTTCTCCAGCTCTTCGTTCAGCGCCTGGCGGTTGAAGATCTCGCCGGTGTCCGGATCGCGGAATTCCTGGTCCTGGATCCAGAAATCGGCGTACTGCACATAGCGGTCGAAGATGTTCTGTCCGTATTCCGAGTAGGACTCAAGGTAGGCGGTCTGGATTTCCTTGCCGATGAAGTCGATGTAGCGCGGCGCGAGGAACTCCTTGAGGAAGCGCAGGTAGCGGTCCTGCTGTTCCTGCGGGAATTGCTGCTGCTCGATCTGGGTTTCCAGCACATGCAGCAGGTGAACCGGGTTGGCCGCCACCTCGGAATGATCGTAGTTGAACACGCGCGACAGGATCTTGAAGGCGAAGCGTGTCGACAGGCCGTTCATGCCCTCGTCGACGCCGGCGGCGTCGCGGTACTCCTGGTAGGACTTGGCCTTGGGGTCGGTGTCCTTGAGGTTCTCGCCGTCGTAGATGCGCATCTTGGAATAGATGCTGGAGTTGTCCGGCTCCTTGAGGCGGGAGAGCACGGAGAACTGGGCCAGCATGCGCAGGGTGTCGGGCGCGCAGGGTTCGTTGCGCAGCGAGGAGTTGTCGAGCAGCTTCTGGTAGATCTCGATTTCCTCGGTGACGCGCAGGCAGTAAGGCACCTTCACGATGTAGACGCGGTCGATGAAGGCTTCGTTGTTCTTGTTGTTGCGGAAGGTCTGCCACTCGGCTTCGTTCGAGTGCGCCAGCACCACACCGTCGAAGGGAATGGGGCCGATGGCCTCGGTGCCGTTGTAGTTGCCTTCCTGCGTGGCGGTGAGCAGCGGATGCAGCACCTTGATCGGCGCCTTGAACATTTCCACGAATTCCATGAGCCCGCGGTTGGCCTTGGCGAGGCCGCCGGAGTAGGAGTAGGCGTCCGGGTCGTTCTGGGCGAAATCCTCAAGCTTGCGGATGTCGACCTTGCCGACCAGCGCGGAGATGTCCTGGTTGTTTTCGTCGCCCGGCTCGGTCTTGGAAATGGCGATCTGGTCGAGAATGCTGGGATTGCGCTTGATGACGCGGAACTGGCGGATGTCGCCGCCGAATTCCTTGAGCCGTTTCACGGCCCACGGTGACATGACGTTGCGCAGGTAGCGCTTGGGAATGCCGTATTCCTGCTCGAGGATGTCACCGTCTTCCTCGACATTGAACAGGCCGAGCGGCGACTCGTTCACCGGCGAACCCTTGATGGCATAGAACGGCGTTTTCTCCATCAGTGCTTTCAGGCGTTCGGCCAGCGAGGACTTGCCGCCGCCGACCGGGCCCAGCAGGTAGAGAATCTGTTTCTTTTCCTCGAGGCCCTGTGCGGCATGGCGGAAATACGAGACGACCTGCTCGATCACCTCCTCCATGCCGTAGAACTCGGTGAAGGCCGGATAGCGCTTGATGATCTTGTTGGAAAAAATGCGCGAGAAGCGCGGATCGCGCGAGGTGTCGATGAATTCGGGCTCGCCGATGGCGAGCAGCAGGCGCTCGGCAGCGGTGGCGTAGGCAGCAGGCTCGCGCTTGCACAGGTCGAGGTATTCCTCGAGGGAATATTCCTCTTCGCGTGCCTGGTCATAACGCTGCTGGAAATGACTGAAGATGCTCATAACCCCACTGCCTCCCGCTTGCCGCCCGCCGGGCGGGTGTTGAAACGATCAGTGTGAAACCGCGAGCAAACCTGCGCTGGCTTGAATCCAGAATAGCCCCATCTTCCGGCACACAGGCAAGGGTTATTTGTCTTTTTTGTTATTCCTGACGGGTATGAGCGGACAGGCGTGAGACAAACGCGACCAGTGGTGCGGGCGGGTCGTTCTCAGCAATGCACGCAGCCCTGCGTGCTGCTGATGCGCCGGCCGTCGTCCACGCAATACGCGGTGAGGCTGCCGCCCCAGACGCAGCCGGTGTCGAGGCCGATGAAGCGGGTGCTGCCGGTGGCACCACCAAGCGCGGCCCAGTGCCCGAACAGCACGCGGCCCACGTCGAGTGCGGGATTCGGTAACTCATACCAGGGATGCAGGCCGGGCGGGATGCCGGCCAGGTCTTCCTTGTACAGGAAGTCGAGCGTGCCGTCGGGCTCGACCAGGCGCATGCGGGTCAGGCTGTTGGTGATCACGCGCAGCCGTGTCGTGCCGCGCAGCGCATCGCTCCAGCGGGCCGGCTCGTTGCCGTACATGTCGGCAAAAAAGGCACGCGCATCAGGCCCTTGCAGCGCAGCTTCGACTTCTTGCGCGCGGCGGGTCGCCTGCGGCAGCGACCAGCCGGGCGGAATGCCGGCATGGGTGAGCACGCAGTCATGATCGGCACTGGCCAGCAGCATCGGCCGTGACTGCAGCCAGTCCAGCAGTTCGTGGCGGTCGGGGGCCTCGAGTATGGGCTGGGTGCGGTCTTTCTTCTTGGGGCTGGCAAAGCCGTGATGGGCGGCCAGCAGGTGCAGGTCGTGGTTGCCGAGCACGGTGTCGGCGGCGGCGCCCAGTCCCTTCACCAGCCGCAGCACGCCCAGCGAGTCCGGGCCGCGGGCAACGAGGTCGCCGGCAAACCAGAGATGGTCGCTGGCCGGATCGAAGCGCAGCGCGTCGAGCAGGGCTTCCAGTGCCTCGCGGCAACCCTGCACATCGCCGATGACGTAGAGCATCAGTGCAGGACGCGCGGAATGGCCAGCGTGAAGGCGGGGATGGGCGCCTCGAAGGGCTGGCCGTCCTCGCCGATCATGCCGTAGGAGCCGTGCATGCTGCCGACCGGTGTCTCAAGCACGGTGCCGCTGGTGTACTCGTAGCTTTCACCGGGCGCGAGCTGCGGCTGCTGGCCGACGACGCCGTCACCGCGTACTTCCTGCACCCGCGCCTCGCCATCCATGATGACCCAGTGCCGGGTGAGCAGGCGCGCCGCGTGGTCGCCGGCGTTGGTGATCTTCACGTGGTAGGCAAAGACATAGCGCGATTCGGCAGGATTGCTCTGCTCGGCCAGGTATTCGCTGCGGACCTGGACCTTGATGCCGGAGGGGCCGGTGCCCGAGGTGCTTTGGCTCATGTGGGGCTCGCCAGCAGGTTGGTGAGACGGACCCAGGTCGCCACGTCCACATCTTCCGGGCGCAGAGCAAGGTCGATGCCGGCAGCTTCCAGCTGCTCCGGCTCGGCCTGGCCGCGCAGGGCGTTGCGCAGGGTCTTGCGGCGCATGTTGAACGCCGCCGTCAGCAGTTGTTGTAGCCGATTTTCATCGACACAGGTATGGGGCAGGGTGCTGTACGGCGTCAGGCGCACGACGGCCGAGTCGACCTTGGGCGGCGGGCTGAAGGCTTCGGGCGGCACGCCGAGCAGCCACTCGACGCGGCAGCGGTACTGCAGCATCACTGACAGCCGCCCGTAGTCGCCGCTGCCCGGGGCGGCGGTCATGCGCTCCACCACCTCCTTTTGCAGCATGAAAGTCATGTCGGCGATGGCGTCCGCCTGCTCCAGCAGGTGGAACAGGATGGGCGTGGAGATGTTGTAGGGCAGGTTGCCGATCACGCGCAGGCTGTGCGGGCCGGTGGCGAGCGGGCGGAAGTCGAACTTCAGCGCGTCGACCTGGTGCACGACGAGCTCGCCCTCATTGAGCAGCCGCAGCGGCAGCGCGGCAGCGAGGTCGCGGTCGAGCTCGACCACCTGCAGCCGGCCGAGGTGGGCCAGCAGTTCGCGCGTCAGGGCGCCGAGACCGGGGCCGATCTCGACCACGTTCTGGCCCCGGGCCGGGGCGAAGGCGGCGATGATGGCGGCGATGGTGCGTTCGTCGGTCAGGAAGTTCTGGCCGAAGCGCTTGCGCGCGAAATGGCCGTCGACGCGGCGGTTCATGGGCGGTCTCCGGTCGCGCGGGCGGCCAGTTCAAGGGCGAGGGTGAGGGCGGCCTCCAGGCTGCCGGGGTCGGCACGGCCGGTGCCGGCCAGGTCGAGCGCGGTGCCGTGGTCGACCGAGGTGCGGATGAAGGGCAGGCCCAGCGTCACGTTGACGGCATGGCCGAAGCCCATGTGCTTGAGCACCGGCAGGCCCTGGTCGTGGTACATGGCGAGCACGGCGTCGGCGGTGTCCAGGTATTTCGGCGTGAACAGCGTGTCTGCCGGCAGCGGTCCTTGGAGCTCGCAGTCCGGGCGGGCGGCGGCAAAGGCCGCCAGCGCCGGCGCGATGACCTCGATTTCCTCGCGGCCGAGATGGCCGGACTCGCCGGCATGCGGGTTGAGGCCGGTGACCAGGATTCGCGGGCGGGCAATGCCGAACTGCGCCTGCAGGTCGTTGACGAGGAGGCTCAGCACCTCGGTGAGCAGGGGGGCGTTGATGGCATCGGGCACGGCGCGCAGCGGCAGGTGGGTGGTGGCCAGTGCCACGCGCAGGCCCGGGCAGGCCAGCATCATCACCACGCGTGGCACGCCGGCCTGCTCCTGGAAGTATTCGGTATGGCCGCTGAAGGGGATGCCGGCGTCGTTGATGACCGACTTCTGCACCGGGGCGGTGACGATGGCGTCGAAGCGGCCGTCGCGGCAGCCGGCGGCAGCCGCGTGCAGCGTCGCCAGCACGGCGGCGCCATTGCGGGCATCCAGCCGTCCGGCCTCGGCCGGCACGGCCAGCGGCACATCCAGCAGGCTGAGGCTGCCGGCGGCATGCGGGCGCGGGGTGCCGGCGTCGAACGCCTGCAGCGCCAGGGGCAGGCCGAGGGCGCGGGCCCGTGCCTGAAGAAGGGCGCCATCGCCGATGGCCACGAGCTCGGCCGGGCGCGCCGTCTGCGCCAGCATGACAAGCAGGTCGGGGCCGATGCCGGCCGGCTCTCCGGCAGTGAGGGCGATACGGGGCAGGGACATGGGGCTCTCCGGCGGGGAGGGCATTGTCGCCGCCCGGCCGGCAGGGTCAAGCACAGGCCTGCCCGGGCGGGAAAGCCGTCACGGACAGGTGCAGGAATGATCGGGGAAGAGGGGACCCCGTGGCGGACGCGATTTCCGCTGCCGATGACACCATGGGCCGGCTTGTTCCATGTGCGGCGAACAACCTGAGAGGACCGGCGCTGGTGAAGCGGAAACCGCATCCGGCCCTAGCCGCTGTTCGAGCCCCGGCGCTGCATGTGTGCGGTGAAGGGGGACGAGGGCGCGGGCACGCCACGGAATCTGATGTGATTCTCGGCGCCGCCATGGGTGAAACCAAGTAAAGATTCGGTAAATACGGGACGTGCGCGGGCAGGCTATCATCGCCCGCCATGATAGCGACCCGACGCCCCTCCTACGCTTTTTCGCTGGCCGTGATGGCTGGCGCCTCCTTGCTGGCCTGGCTGCTGCGCGCGCACTTCGAGCTGCCCAACATCATCATGGTCTACCTGGCGGCCGTGGTGCTGGTGGCCTATTACGCCGGGCGCGGTCCTTCCATCCTGGCGGCCTTTCTGGCCGTCATGTCCTTCAGCTTTTTTGATGTGCCACCGGTCTTCGGCCTGTCGACCTCGGAGGGTCAGTATGTCCTTACTCTGGTCATCATGCTGGCGGTCGGCCTGCTGATCAGCAGCCTGAGCGCCTCGCTGCGTGCGCAGGCGGCGCAGGCCATCGGCCGCGAGCGGCAGACGGCCATGCTGTATGCACTGACCCGTGAATTCTCCGCACGCCGCGGCCGCGACGAGCTGGGGGCGGTGCTGCTCGAACACCTGAATTCTGCCTTCGGCAGCGGCGCGGTGGTCTTCCTGGCGGATCGCGAGGGGCGACTCACTGTGGAGCTGCCCGCGGACAGCGGGCTGCGCGAGAGCGCCCGGCTGGCCTGGGACGGGCAGGCAGTGGCCGGCATGGAGGGCATGGACATCACCGGCGTCACCGGCCGCCTCGGCATGCTGCTGGCGCCGGCGACCTGGTTTGCCGCGCTCGACGAGGAAGGACGCCGCCGGCTGCTGCCGGCCATGCTTTATGCCGGTGCGCTGGCGCTGGAGCGCGAGCTGTCGTCCGAGGAAGTGCAGGTGGAGCGCATGAAGGTGGAGTCCGAGCGCCTGCGCAACTCGCTGTTGAGCACGGTCTCGCACGACCTGCGCACGCCGCTGTCGACCATTCTTGGCGCCTCAAGTTCACTGGTCGGCGACGACGTGGCGCTGGCCGACCCGGACCGGCGGGCACTGTCGCGTCTGGTCTATGACGAGGCCCAGCGCATGCGCAAGATGATCGAGAACATCCTCGAAATGGCGCGCCTCGAGTCCGGCCGCGTCGGCATCACGACCGAGCTGCAGCCGCTGGAGGAGGTGCTGGGCGAGGCCGTGCGCGAGGTCACGCCGCGTCTGGGCGGACGCGAGCTGGTGCTGGCGCTGCCCGAGGAGCTGCCCTGGGTCAACATCGATTCCGTGCTGATGGAGCGCGTGCTGGTGAACCTGCTCGACAACGCCATCAAGCATGCCAGCGGGGCGCAGACGCTGGGCATCACCGTCGAGGTGCAGGACGACCGCCTGCTGGTGCATGTCGACGATGACGGCTGCGGCCTGCCGCAGGCCGACACCGAGCGCGTGTTCGAAAAGTTCTATCGCGCCGGTGCCGCCGATGCCGGCCTCGGCGTCGGTCTCGGCCTCGCCATCTGCCGCAGCATCGTACAGGCCCACCATGGTGACATCAGTGCCTGCCGGCGCGAGGGTGGCGGCAGCCGTTTCAGTTTCTGGCTGCCGGTGGTGCCGTCCCCGGAGCCCAGCCTGCTGGAAGGAGAAAAAGCATGAGTCTGCCGGATGCTCCCGTGCGTGCACTGCTGGTGGAGGATGACCAGAGCCTGCGCCAGTTCCTGGCCACCACGCTGGCCGCCAACGGCTACGAGGTGGCCGAAGCCGATTCCTGCGCCGCGTTGCGCGAGCGGCTGGTGGAGAGTGCGCCCGACCTGCTGCTGCTCGACATCGGCCTGCCGGATGGCGACTCGCTGGCGCTGATGGAGTTCATTCGTGACAGCAGCGACTGCTCCATCCTCATCCTGTCGGCGCGCGACCAGGACCGGCAGAAGGTGGAGGCGCTGGATGCCGGTGCCGACGACTACCTGAGCAAGCCGTTCAGCATGGAAGAGTTGCTGGCGCGCTTGCGCGCGCTGATGCGAAGGCGCACGGCGCCGGTGTCCGGCCTGTGGCGCAGCGGCGAGCTGGAAGTGGATATCAAGCGTCGCCGTGTCGAGGTGGCCGGCGAGGAAGTGCATCTCACGCCCATCGAGTTCCGCCTGCTGGTGGCACTGGTCAAGGGCGACGGCTCGGTGGTGACGCATGCACGGCTAATGGAGCAGGTCTGGGGCCGGCATCTCAGCGAGAACACGCACTACCTGCGCATCTACATGCGCCAGCTGCGCAGCAAGATCGAGAGCAATCCGGCGCAGCCGCGCTATCTGCGTACGGTGCCCGGTGTCGGTTATGCACTGCTGCGCGAGTAGCTGGGCAGCGGGCAGGCACGCATTAAAAAGCCGCGCAGAT
>DAIRDY010000014.1:0-20735 GCA_036795935.1 Moraxellaceae bacterium
CCAGACCTCGAAGCCGCCATCCAGGCTGTAGACCTCGGCAAAGCCCTGGGAGGCGAGCCAGGCGGCGGCACTCTGGCTGGAGTGGCCGTGATAGCAGTACACGAGCACCGGACGCTCCTTCGGCGTGTCGTCGACGAAGTCGCGCACGCTCTGGTTGTCGAGAAAGACGGCATCCGGGATATGCGCGGCGGCATGCGAGGCCGGATCACGCACGTCGACAATGGCCGGAGCGCGCTCGGCAATCAGCGTTGCAGCGTCCAGCGGCGAGATGCGCTGCCAGCTCATGCGCGCATGCTCTTGCCGCCGGGAATGGGCGCCAGCAATTCTTCGGCCGGATGCAGGCTGGGCAGCTTGCGGCCGATGGCCTCTTCCAGCGCCGGAATCATGAAGGCGTCGTCCTCGCAGGCGAAGCTGATGCTGGTGCCCGAGGCGCCGGCACGGCCGGTACGGCCGATGCGGTGCACATAGTCGTCGGTCTGCTCGGGCAGCGTGAAGTTGATGACATGGCTGACGCCATCGATGTGGATGCCGCGGCCGGCGACATCGGTGGCCACCAGCACCTGCAGCTTGCCTTCGCGGAAGTTCTCCAGCGTCTTGATGCGCTTTTCCTGCGGCACCTCGCCCGAGAGCATGGCGCAGGAAATGCGGTGCTCGCGCAGCATGTCGGTCAGGCGGCGCGTCTGGTCGCGACGGTTGGCAAACACCATCACGCGCTCCAGCTGCTGCTGGGTGATCAGGTTGTACAGCAGCTTGTATTTCTCTTCGGCGCTGACGATGTAGACCAGCTGCTCGACGGTGTCGGTGGTGACGGTTTCCGGCTCGATCTCCACCTTTACCGCGCGGTAGGTCCACTGTTCCGCGAGGTTCAGCACGTCGCGCGTGAAGGTGGCGGAAAACAGCAGCGTCTGGCGGCTGACCTTGGGCGGCGTCATGCGCACAATGCGCTTCACGTCGGGAATGAAGCCCATGTCCAGCATGCGGTCGGCCTCGTCGATGACCAGGGTCTCGACGCGATCCAGATAGATGTCCTGCTTGCCGGCGAAATCGAGCAGGCGGCCCGGCGTGGCGACGACGATGTCGACGAACTCTTCGGTGAGCTGGCGGCGCTGCTTGTCGTAGTCCATGCCACCGAGCACGGTGACCACCTTGAGGTCGGTGTACTTGCACAGCGCCTGCGCATCCTTGGCAATCTGCATGGCCAGCTCGCGCGTCGGCGCGAGGATGAGCGCACGCGGCTCGCCGGTGTAGCGCTCGGCATCGGGCGGCGTCTTCAGCAGGTCGGTGAGGATGGTCAGCAGGAAGGCGGCGGTCTTGCCGGTGCCGGTCTGCGCGCGGCCGATGGCGTCATGCCCGGCCATGGTGAACTTGAGCACGCGCTGCTGGATCGGCGTGCAGTACTGGAAGCCCAGGTCGGCCACGGCATGCAGCACGGCGCGCGGCAGCTTGAGGTCGGTGAAGCGGAGCTTGCCTTCCTCCGCCGGCACCGCGAACTGTGCGGGGTCCCAGCCGGTGGGGTCGGCATCAAAACGGTTGCTGGTTTCTTGGCTCACGGAAATGTTCTCGTTGCAGTCAGTGTCCCGGGCATCGCCACGCAGGCGATGCTCAGTATTCCTTGATGAAGCGCGCCCGGTCGAAACGGATGCGCGGATGATAGACGCCGTCGGCAGCACGCTTGCCGCAGCCGATCACCATCACCACGAAGGCGTCGGACGGCAGGGCTAGCAGGCGACGCACGCGGTGCTCGTCAAAGCCTTCCATGGGGCAGGTGTCGAAGCCGTGCGCGCGCATGGCAAGCATGAAGTTCTCGGCGCCCAGCGCGGTGCTCTTGGCCGCCCATACCTTCATGTCGGCATGGGTGAAGGGGCCGCGCGGCATGGGCCGGCGCAGGCCGCTGACCGACGCGAAGGCACGCTTGCCGAGGCCCAGCACGTTGAGCGGCCCCTGGCTGTAGTGGATCTTCGCGAGGCGGCGGTAATAGTTGTCGACGATCTTGGGCACGGTCTCTTCCGGCCAGTGCTCAAGCATCAGGTCGCAATGTTCCTGCCAGGTGGCAAGGCGGGCGACCACGGCCACCAGCACCTGTGCCGTCTTCGCGGCATTCTGGCCGAGGCAGGCCGTGGCCAGCTGCGCGCGCAGGGCCTCGGTCTTCACGACATGGAATTCCCAGGGCTGCAGGTTGGACGAGTTGGGCGCGAGCAGCGCCATGTCCAGGCAATCCTGCAGCACGGCCTCGGGGATGGGCGTGGCATCGAAGCGGCGCACCGAGCGCCGGCTCATCACCGTCTTGCGGAACTCCTCGACGGCAATCTCGGGAACGGGTTCGGAATAGCGTGGCTTGCTCATCAGGGACTCCTGGGGCAGCCGCTCAAAGCGGCTGCACGTCCTCGGCCTGCAGGCCTTTCTCGCCGGTGACCACGACGAACTCGACACGCTGGCCTTCGCGCAGCGTGCGATGGCCCTCGCCACGGATGGAACGATAATGCACGAACACATCATCGCCCTGTTCGCGGGTGATGAAACCGAAACCCTTGGTGGCGTTGAACCATTTCACCTTGCCGGCTTCACGCGGGCCCTTCACGCGCGTCGGCAAGGGCGGCAGCGCCATCACCAGCATCAGCAGCGCCGGCAGGAACACCAGCAGTGCCATCGGCACCCAGAAGCCGGCTCCGCCCGGCAGCACCGGCGCAAACGCGATTTCCACCGCATTGACCACCGCCACGCCCACGACATAGATGGACAGCGCGAAATGCACGGGCTTGCGCTTCTTCAGGTTGCGCGCACACCAGAAGAACAGCGGCGCCATGGCCAAGTCAGCCACGCCGAGCAGGCGCACAAAGTAGTAGGTGCTGTTGGTGGGTTCCAGCTGCATCGGCATCAGCGTCAGCCAGAGCGACGGTGACAGCAGCATGAGCAGGCCCGCCAGTGCGAAACCGATGGCCAGCAGGGTGTAGACGAGGGCAAGAAGGTGTTTCTTTTTCATTGTGTTGTCCTTGCGACCGCAGGGCGGCAAACACCGGCCGGGTGACATGGCCGGGAAATGTGAAAAAAGCGCTGAAGCACGGTCGTCCGCTTGACCGCAGCGGCAAGCTTACGCATTTTAAGCACTTGTTTCCATTAGTGTTCTCGCCATGAGTCCGGTCCGTTGGCACTGCCTTTCACGCATTCGCGAGGCCCCGGCCGGACTGTTTCCGCCCGCGGGAGGCCATCCCTTCGCGCAGGCGGCCTTCCTCGCGGCACTGGAAGACAGCGGCGCCGTGGGGCCGGGCACGGCCTGGGAACCCTGCCACCTGCTGCTGGAGGATGGCTCAACGGGCCAGGCACTGGGGCTGCTGCCGCTCTATCGCAAGACCGACTCCCGCGGTGAATACGTGTTCGACCATGCCTGGGCCGAAGCCTGGCATCGCCACGGCCTGCGCTATTACCCGAAGCTGGTCACGGCCATTCCGTTCACACCGGTACCCGGTCCGCGCCTGCTGGCGGCCGCCGGCACGGACCGGCAACTGTTGCAGCGCGAGCTGTTGCGACTGCTGCCCGAACTGCTGGCAGCCACCGGCTGCTCGGGGTGGCACGGCCTGTTCGTCGAGGAGGACTGGCTGTCTGCCGCGGAGGGTGCCGGCCTCGCGCGGCGCCAGGGCTGCCGCTTCCACTGGCAGAACCCGGGATGGCGTGACTTCGAGGACTATCTTGCGGCGCTGACCAGCAAGAAGCGCAAGGACATCCGGCGCGAGCGGCGACGGCTCACCGAAGACGGCATCCGTTGCCGCCGGCTGACGGGCAGCGCCATCGACCCCGCCAGCCTCGACTTCTTCATTGCCTGCTATGCGCGCACCTATCACGAGCATGGCCAGCATCCGTATCTGCCGCCGGCCTTTTTCCGGCAGTTGCGGGACACGATGCCGACGCAGTTGTTGCTGGTGCTTGCCGAAGACGATGCCGGGCCGCTGGCCGCCGCCCTCTTCCTGCATGACGGGCAGGCGCTCTACGGGCGCTATTGGGGCGCATTGCGCCGCGCCGACGGCCTGCACTTCGAGGTTTGCTACTACCAGGGCATGGAATTCTGCCTGGAGCAGGGACTGACGGATTTCGATCCGGGCACGCAGGGCGAACACAAGTTGCTGCGCGGCTTCCGCCCGCGCCTGACGCATTCGCTGCACTGGGTCGGCGCGGCCGGCTTTCGCGACGCGATCACGCAATTCGTGGCAAGGGAAGCCGAACATGTCACGGCCTATTGCCGCGAAGCCGAAAGCCTGCTGCCGTATCGCCAGCCCGGGGAATGAAAAGAAGAACCGTGCGACTGCGAATGCAGCCACAGCGCAGATAAAACAAGGCCCCGCATTGCGGGGCCTGTTTCATGGTGATCAGTCGATGGCCTGGACGTCTTCCGCCTGGAAGCCCTTCTGGCCTTTGACCACAGTGAATTCGACTTTCTGGCCGTCCTTCAGCGAGCGGTGACCGTCACCGCGAATGGCGCGGAAGTGCACGAACACGTCCTCACCACCCGGACGCTGAATGAAGCCGAAACCCTTGGCATCGTTGAACCACTTCACGGTGCCCTGTTCACGATTGGACATGTTGCAAAACCTCGACACTCTGCTTGGCAAGAACGACCGCTGTGCATCCCATCGACTGCGACCGCCTGTTGTTGAACATCCGGTTCGTGACAGTAGTGACAACGGAAACGCCTTGATTAGACACGGAATGCATGACCGATGCAATCACGCGCCAGTGGCGTCCGGGCGGTGAAAAAACGGCGGTCGTCGGCAGCGGAACGGGCCCCGGACCTCAGCTTTCGAGCACCGGCATCGGGCAGTCCAGCAGGGCCGCCACCACGCGCAAGAGCTCGTATTCCTCGATGGCGACACGGCCATCGGCAAGCACGGCAGTCGCTGCCAGCTCCAGCACCTGACGCTTGTCACGCAGCGGCAGCCCGGCCAGGCGTGCCGCCTCAACGGCCAGCCGGGAAAAGCGCGCCGCGTCCTCCGCCGGCAGCGACTGCGCCTCCGGCGTCAGCGTGCGCAGCAGGCGGGCATGGGTGTGCCGCAGCGCATCGTCGCGCAAGCCGCCGGCATGCAACAAGATGCCGACCAGCAGGGACACGGCAGGCAGGCAGTCGGCCAGTTGCACGCCGCGTGCCGGCGGCAGCAGGTGCAACTGCTTGCGCAGCAACATGAGCAGGGCGAACTCGAAGGTGCTGAGCCGGCCATCCAGGCGGGAAAACGCCTGGAGGCGCTCCAGCAGCGCGCGCTGCGCCTCGGGCAGCAGGCTGTGCAGGCGCGGCAGTGCCAGCTCGGTCAGCGGCAAGGCAAACGCCAGCTCCAGGCCGTCCAGTGCCGCATGCAACTGGCGCACGTCCTCCAGCAGCTCCGCCCGGCGTTCGCGCAGGAAAGACTGCATGGCCAGCGGATCAATTCCGCCCTGACGTGCCAGCAGCGCAAACAGCAGGGCTTCCGCGCCACGGCTGGTCTGCAGCGCCTGCAGCACGCGCGCCGGCAGGCGCTGGTGCAAGGTGCGTGCACAGGCCAGCTGCGCCGGGTTGACCGAGCCCACGCGCGCCAGCATCAACGCCGGCACCACTGCCGCCGTCGCCATGGCGGCCGGCACGAACTCGATAGGAGGCTTGTCGGCAAGCACCGGCTCCGCAGCCGGCGCATGCACCGCCGCCGTCTCGGCCGCCTGCGCGATTGCCCGCCGCCGTGCACGCGCGCGCACCGCATACTCGGGCCCGAGCGCACGTATGCGCGCCTCCAGGGGCGGATGCGTGGCCATCAGCCGCGAGAAATGCAGGGTCTCGCCAAAGCAGAGATGGCTCATGTCCTCGGCATGCAGGTTCATCAGCCAGGAGCCCTCCTGCTGCATCTGGATGCGGATCAGTGCATCGGCCAGCCCGTCGGGATTGCGCGTGAACTGCACGCTGGAGGCATCGGCCAGGAACTCGCGCTGGCGCGAAATCGCGGCCTTGATCAGGCGCCCGAAGAACAGGCCGATATAGCCGATCAGCCAGAGCACGAGTCCGGCGACGAACAAGTGCACCACGCCGCCGCGGCGATTGCTGCGCGAGCTGCGCACCTGCCCTCCGATGCGCATCAGGAAACTGCCCATCTGGCCCAGGGCGAGGATGCCGGCCAGCAACATCATCAGGCGCAGGTTGAGCCGCATGTCGGCGTTGAGGATGTGGCTGAACTCGTGCCCGACCACCGCCTGCAATTCGTCGCGAGTGAACTCGTCGAGGGCACCGCGGGTCAGCACCATCACCGTGTCGTCAAGGTGAAGCCCTGCGACAAAGGCATTGATGCCGGGCTCGCGGTCCATCACATAGAGCTCGGGCACCGGGGTGCCGGAGGCGATGGCCATTTCCTCGACCACCAGCCGGAACTGGCGCTCGGCAGGCTCGGTCGTGTCATAGGGGATGTGGCGGGCGCCCACCATTTTCGCCAGTGCAGTGCCGCCACCGGCAAGACGCAGGTATTCGAGCAGGCTGCCGGTAATGATGATGATGGCAGTGCCCAGCATGGCCTGGACACTCCATGGATGCCAGACCATGTTGCCACCGGCATCGCCACCGAAAATGCGCAGCAGGAAATAGAAGGCGACATTCACCGCCAGCAGCGTGAGCAGCACGGCCAGCGCGAAAAAAAGCACGAGGCGCCCGGTCTGGCGCCTCGCATTTTCCTGGCGATCGAAAAAATCCATGCCGGCCGGGTCGACGTCAGAAGCTCACGCGCACCGGCTGCCGTGCCTCGATGTTCTGTATCTGCAACTGCGCGGCCGTGGCAAAGCCGAAAGCACCGGCCACAAAGAAATTGGGGAATTTCTCGCGGCAGGCGTTGTAATCCATGATGGCGTCATTGAAGGCCTGGCGGGCAAACGCCACACGGTTGTCGGTGGACGCCAGCTCGGCCATCAGCTGCTGCACCGGCTGGTCCGCCTTCAGGTCGGGGTAATTCTCGGACACCGCGAGCAGGCGGCCCAGCGAAGCGCCAAGCAGGCCCTCGGCCTGGCCCAGGCTGGCCATCTTCTCCGGGTCGCCAATGGCGGCCGCCACGGCCTTCTCGGCGGCCACCGCCTGGTTGCGGGCGGCGATCACCTTGGTCAGGGTCTCGCTTTCATGCGCCAGATAGGCCTTGGTGGACTCGACCAGGTTGGGAATGAGGTCGTAACGACGCTGCAACTGCACGTCGATCTGCGCGAAGGCGTTCTTGTAGCGGTTGCGCAAGGTCACCAGGCGGTTGAACACGCCCACGAAGAAAAAGGCGATTGCGGCCATCACGCCGAGGAAAAGCAGCAGACCCAGCATCGGACATCCTCCTTGCACCGGCCCCATGCCGGACTCGCGCCGACAATAACAGCGAGTCCGGCCGGGGGCCACTGCGGGCATCCGCAGCAGCACCGACAACGTTCAGCCGAGCTTGACCGGCACGTAGTGGTCGACGAGCAGCAGGATGAACAGCAGGAAGAGGTAGGTGATGGAGTAGCCGAAGGTTTTCATCGGCACTTTCGGGTCGTCGCGGAACTTAAGGCGGATGGCATAGGCCAGGAAAATCAGGCCGAGCACGCTGGAGCCGACCAGGTAGATGAGGTCGCTCATGCCGGTGAGGTAAGGCAGCAGCGCCGTCAGCAGCAGGATGACGGTGTAGAGCAGCACCGAGGTCTTGGTGAACTCGAGGCCGTGGGTCACCGGCAGCATGGGAATGTCGGCCTTGGCGTATTCCTCGCGGCGGTGGATGGCCAGCGCCCAGAAGTGCGGCGGCGTCCACGCGAAGATGATGAGCACCAGCAACAGCGCATGCGGATGCACCTCGCCGGTGACGGCGGTCCAGCCGAGCAGCGGCGGGATGGCGCCGGCAAGGCCGCCGATCACGATGTTCTGCGGCGTCGCCCGCTTCAGCCACAGCGTGTAGATGAAGGCGTAGCCGATCAGGCCGACAAAGGTCAGCACGGCGGTCAGCACGTTGATGAACACCACGAGAATGGTCATCGACAGCGCCGCGAGCACCGCGGCAAACACCAGCGCAGCGCGCGTATCCACCCTGCCCTGCACCAGCGGCCGCTGGTGGGTGCGTGCCATGATGGCGTCGATGCGCTGGTCCATGATCTGGTTGACGGCGGCAGAGGCCATCATCGCCAGCGCCATGCCGAGCGAGCCCAGCACCAGCACGCGCAAGGGCGGCAGTTCGGGCGTCGCCAGGAACATGCCGATCACGGCCGTCACCATGAGCAGCGCGACCACGCCCGGCTTGGTCAGGTCCCAGTAGGCGCGCCAGCGCGGCGCCTGCGGCTTGTCCACGGAAATGCTGCTCACACGCGACCTTCCTGCCGGAGGCTGTAGACCAGCGCCACCAGCACCTGCACCAGCAGGAGGGCGACGAAGTTGTGGGCGACCGCCACTGCCAGCGGCAGGTGGAACACCACGTTGGAGATGCCGAGCAGCACCTGCAGCAGCAGCACCCCGCCCAGCATCAGGGCAAAGCGGCGATAGCGCTCGCTGCCGGCACGCATCCACAACAGCAACACGAGCAGGCCGACGACACCCAGCGTGATCCAGGCACCAATGCGGTGGGCCACGTGGATGGTCACTTTCGCGGCGGCATCGAGGTGCGGCGCGAACTCATAGGTGGTGCCGGCATAGGTGTGGATGGTGAAGGCCTCCTGCCAGTCCAGCACCTGCGTCCAGCCGCCCTCGCACACCGGCAGTGCCGTGCACATGGTGGCGGCGTAGTTGGAGGCGGTCCAGCCGCCGAGCGCGATCTGCATGATGACAACCGCAAGCGACAGCAGCACCAGCGGCATCAGGCCGCGCATTGCCGCCTGCCCGCTGGCACGCAGGAAGGGCGACAGCCGCAGCGCCAGCAGGAACAGCGTGGTGAAGGTGGTAAAGCCGAGCAGCAGGTGCCCGGTCACCACCGGCGGGAACAGCTTCATGGTCACGGTCCAGGCGCCGAAGGCACCCTGCAGGCAGACCAGCGCCAGCAGGAAGACGGCATGCTTCACCGGCATGTCCGGCTCGCGACGGGCGCGCAGTGCGAGCACCGCCATGATCACGCAGAGCAGGCCGATGGCCTTGGCGAAATGGCGGTGGATCATTTCCGGCCAGGCCTTGGCGGCCACCAGCGGCTGCTCGGGATAGAGCTCGCTGGCGCGCGCAATCGCACGCTCGGACAGGGGCACGGTAATGGAGCCGTAGCAACCCGGCCAGTCGGGACAGCCGAGGCCGGCATCCACGAGGCGGGTCCAGGCGCCCAGCGCCACCACGATGCCGGTGAGCAGCACGCCGATCACGGCGATGCGGGTCAGCCACAGTCTTGCCGGTGACACCGGCGCGAAACGCTTAGCCAATTTGCGATGCCTTCAACAGTTTGCGGAGATCCTTGAGCACGTCCTCGCCCTTGACGATGGAGGCCGCTTCATCGGCTTCCGGCGGGTAGGACAGCATCATCCAGCCCATGGGGTCCATCAGGTAGAGCAGGCCGGCGGCACTGCCTGCCGGCCCGGCCGCCGGTGCCAGCACGCGGTCGGCACTGGCCGCATCGGCCTCAAGGCGCTGGAAATCGGGAAACTCGGCGCGCAGCAGCGCGTCGATGTCGGCCGGCAGCGCGGCCGTGGTGATCACCAGCTGGCGCACGCGATCCGACTCGCGACCGGTGGCCAGCCGCACCTGGCGCATCTGGAACAGGCGGTTGCGGCAGGCCTGCTCGCAGACCGGCGGCAGCACATAAACCAGCCACCACTTGCCGTCGGCATAGGCGGCATCCACCGGAGCACCGGCAGCATCGCGGGCACCCAGGTCGGCAAAGGCCAGCGGCGGGTTGATCAGCTGCCCGCGGTTGGTTTGCGCGCCCTGGTACCAGCCGAACTTGTAGGCCAGGTCGCCGACCACGAAGGGGACAACAAAAGAGGCCAGTAGCAGTACCAGCAGCCAGCGGTTGCGACGCACCTGGGCGGGCGACGGGGGAGCAGCTTCAGTCATGGGAATTCCTGCGCAGGTTCAGCACCACAAGCAGCACCAGCACGGCCAGTGCCAGCGCAAACCACTGGAAGGCATAGCCGCGGTGCTTCTCCGGCGACATGCCGAGGCGGGCCGAGGGCTGCCATTCACGGACAAAGCCGTCGGGCGCCGCCGCATCCAGCCGGAGCACAAAGGGCCGCAATTCTACACCAAGCGCCGCCGCAATTTGTTCGGGCTCCAGACGGGGAACACGCAGCGGCAGGCGCCGGTAATCGGGCGCGCCCACGGTAAAGAAGGCCGATGGCCATGCCACCGTGCCGATGATCTCGGTACTGCTTGCCGGCACGATCTCCGGCAACGCCTGCATGTCACGTGCAACCGGTACCCAGCCGCGGTTGACCAGGATGCCGGGGCCGCCGTCTTCGGGCAGGAACAGCGTGTGCACATGGAAGCCGGCCACCGGGCCGCGCATCTGGTTCTCCAGGAAGACAACGCGCCCGTTGTCATAACGGCCACGCAGGCGCAGCGGCAGGTCCTCGATGTCCTCTCCGCGCAACAGCAGGGTTTCCAGTGTCAGCGGCTCGGCATCGACGCGCTGCTCATAGCGGCTGGCCATCTCCGTCTTGAGCTCGGCCCGCTGCCATTGCCAGAGCGCCAGCCGGCCGAAAAACAGCAGGCCGGCCGCGGCCAGCAGCAGGGCCCAGACCGGCGGCGTCCAGCGCAGGGGCCCCAGCCCGACATCAAGCTGCCTCAGTAAAATTGCGCGCATGGCGTACACTCGGCGCTCCGCTCCCAACCGGTAACCGTCATGTGGATCAAGCTGTTCATCCTGCTCGTCATGCTGGCCATCGTGGCCAACCTGTTTATCGCGCTCAGGCATCTGGTGAAAGGGGACAAGGACAGTTCGGCGCAAAGCCTGAAGCACCTGAAGTGGCGCCTGGGACTGTGTATCGCCCTGCTCTTCGGCCTGGTGCTGGCCTCGCACTTCGGCATCATCGCCCCGCACGGACTGCCGCAGGCGGTCCCCGCGAGCGGCGCCCCCTGAGTCAGGACACCCCAACAAAAAGCCCGGGATTTCCCCGGGCTTTTTGTTGCTTCCTGCAGGTCCGGTCTCAGAACCAGTAGACCGTAAGGAAGAGGAACAGCCAGACCACGTCCACGAAGTGCCAGTACCAGGCCGCCGCCTCGAAAGCGAAGTGGTTGTCCGGGGTCAGGTGGCCCTTGATGGTGCGCACCAGCATGACGATGAGCATGATGGTGCCGATGGTCACATGCAGGCCGTGGAAACCGGTCAGCATGAAGAAGGTGGAGCCGTAGATGCCGGACTTCAGCGTCAGGCCCATTTCCGTGTAGGCGTGGATGTATTCCTCGACCTGCAGGCCAAGGAAGAGCAGACCGAGGGCCACGGTGGCAGCAAGGTAGTTACGCTGCTTGATGCGGTCACCGGCAATCACGGCGTGGTGGGCGATGGTCAGCGTCCACGAGGAAATCAGCAGGATCACGGTGTTGTAAAACGGCAGGCCCCACGGACCCATGGCAGTGGTGGTGGTGCCGTCCGGCGTCTTCACCAGCGGCCACATGGCCTGGAACTCCGGCCACAGCACTTCGTGCGTCATGAAGCCCTTGCCGTCGCCACCCAGCCAGGGCACGACCAGCCAGCGGGCATAGAACAGCGCACCGAAGAAGGCGGCAAAGAACATCACTTCCGAGAAGATGAACCAGGTCATGCCCTGGCGGTAGGAGCGGTCCATCTGCGCCGAGTTCATGTTGCCCAGGCTTTCGCGGATGGTGTCGCCGAACCAGCGCCACATCAGGAAGAAGACGCCGGCCAGGCCGATCGGGAACAGGAACTGCAGCGTGCCTGCACCTTTTTCCTGCATGCCGCGGCTGAGGTCGGTCACGCCATGGCCCTGGATCAGGCCGGCGGCACCGATCACCAGGATGAACAGGATGAACGACCCCAGGAACGGCCAGGGACTGGAGGCCGGCACGTAATAGCTGGTCGGCTTCTGGCCAGCGGGAGTCTGGTTGGCGTGGCTTGCAGACATTCGATGTCTCCCTTTCTTAACTTTTGCGTTGCATGGTGCCGGTCAGGCCGGCATCAGCGGGCAGCGGTACGCGCCTGCCCCGTCATGTTGTAGAACCGGTACGAGAGCGTGATGGTGGTCAGGTGCTTGGGGATGGCCGGGTCCACATAGAAAATCATGGGCATGGCCGCCTCCGCCCCTCCTTCCAGCCGCTGCTCGTCGAAACAGAAGCACTCGGTCTTCTTGAGGTACTGCGCCGCTTCCGCCGGCGACACGGAGGGAATTGCCCGTCCGCTGATGGCCACCGAATCGCGGTTCTTCACAAAGAACGTGGTCTTTGCAATCTCGCCGGGATGCACGCGCAGCGCCGGCGTTTCATACCTGAAATCCCAGGGCAGCGCCTTGTCGGTCGCCACCAGGAACTCCACTTTCAGTTGCCGGCTGTCGTCGACAACGGCGGCGTCGGTTGCCGCCGCCGTCATCGAGGTCTTGCCGTTGAGGCCTGTGAGTTCACAGAAAGCCTCGTACAGGGGCGGCATGACGAATACCGCGAACGCGAACATCAGCGGCACGATGGCCGTGAGCCGCCACAGCAGACGGCGGTTTTTCTCCGCCGTCGTCAGGGTGTTGCTGGCATTGCTTTCCGTCATCAGGCATTCACTCCGGTGTCAGGACTGCGACAACAGAACTGGCCTGCCTCCCTGCAGTACCGGCCTTATTTCACGACCGGCGGCGTTTCGAAGGTGTGGTAGGGCGCCGGGCTCGGCACCGTCCACTCCAGGCCTTCCGCCCCTTCCCAGGGCTTGTCGGCCGCCTTCGGACCCTTCTTGGCGGTCAGCAGCACGGCCAGGAACAGCAGCTGCGACAGGCCGAACCAGAAGCCACCGATGGAAATCCAGAAGTTCAGGTCGGCGAACTGCTGCGAATAGTCGGCATAGCGACGCGGCATGCCGGCCAGACCCACGAAGTGCATCGGGAAGAACAGCAGGTTCACCGACAGCAGCGAATTCCAGAAGTGCAGCTTGGCCAGCGTTTCGTTGTACATGTGGCCGGTCCACTTCGGCAGCCAGTAGTAGGCGCCGGCAAACATCGAGAACAGCGCACCCGAGACCAGCACGTAGTGGAAGTGCGCCACCACGAAGTAGGCATCCTGGTACTGGTAGTCGGCCGGGGTGATGGCCAGCATCAGGCCGGAGAAGCCGCCGATGGTGAACAGCACGACGAAGGCCAGCGCGAACAGCATGGGCACTTCGAAAGTCATCGAGCCCTTCCACATGGTGGCGACCCAGTTGAAGACCTTCACGCCGGTGGGCACGGAGATCAGCATGGTCATGTACATGTAGAACAGCGAGCCGGCGAGCGGCAGGCCGGTGGTGAACATGTGGTGCGCCCAGACCACGAAGGACAGCAGGGCGATGGAGGCCGTCGCGTACACCATCGAGGCATAGCCGAACAGCGGCTTGCGCGCGAAGGCCGGAATCACCGCCGAGATGATGCCGAAGGACGGCAGGATCATGATGTAGACCTCGGGGTGCCCGAAGAACCAGAAGATGTGCTGGAACATCACCGGGTCACCGCCGCCGGCGGCATCGAAGAAGCTGGTGCCGAAGTGGCGGTCGGTCAGCATCATGGTCACCGCACCGGCGAGCACGGGCATCACGGCGATCAGCAGGAAGGCAGTGATCAGCCAGGTCCACACGAACAGCGGCATCTTCATCAGCGTCATGCCCGGGGCACGCATGTTGAAGATGGTGACCACGACGTTGATGGCGCCAAGGATGGACGAGATACCCATCAGGTGCACCGAGAAGATGAACAGGTCGGTGCTGGGCGGACCATAGGTGGTCGACAGCGGGGCATAGAAGGTCCAGCCGAAATTCGGCGCGGCGCCCAGGCCCATGATCGACATGATCACCGAGAAGATCAGAATGCTGAAAGCGAACGGCAGCAGCCAGAAGCTGAACAAGTTCAGACGGGGCAGTGCCATGTCCGGCGCACCGATCATCATCGGCACCATCCAGTTCGCGAAGCCGGTGAAGGCCGGCATGATGGCGCCGAACACCATGATCAGACCGTGCACGGTCGTCATCTGGTTGAAGAAGTCCGGGTCCACCAGCTGCAGGCCGGGGTACATGAGCTCGCCACGGATCACCATCGCCGCGGCGCCGCCGGTGAGCAGCATCGCGAAGGCGAAGATCAGGTAAAGCGAACCGATGTCCTTGTGGTTGGACGTGTAGAACATGCGCTTCCAGAAGGGAGCGAGTTCGTGGTGATGATCGTGGTGATCGTGCGCGTCGTGGGAAGCAGCGTGACTCATTTCTTATCTCTCCCCTTCAATTACTGGGCAAGGTCGGAGGGCTGCACGAGATCACCCGTGTCATTGCCCCAGGCGTTGCGGGTATAGGTGATGACGGCCGCGATTTCTTTCGGGGTCATCACGCCCTTCCAGGCCGGCATGGCGCCCTTGCCGTTGAGCAGGATGTTGATCTGGGCCGCAGTGTCGCCCTTGTTGGCAACCATCTTCGAGCCCTTCAGCGCCGGGAACATCGGCGGCAGGCCGGTACCGGCCACCTGGTGGCAGGCAGCACACTTGGCGTTGTACTGCTCTTCACCCAGCTTGCTGGCTTCGGCAATGTCGGCGAACTTGTAGTCGGCGGACATGGCAGCGGCCTTGGCTTCTTCCTCGGCACGCGCCTTGGCGGACACCAGCCACTTGTCGAAATCGGCCTGCGAGACCGCCTCGACCACGATCGGCATGTAGGCGTGATCCTTGCCGCAGAGTTCGGCACAGCGACCACGGTAAACGCCTTCCTTGCCTTCCGGCACATTGGTCCAGATTTCGTTGATGAAGCCGGGGATGGCGTCCTTCTTCACGGCGAAGTCAGGCACCCACCAGGCGTGGATCACGTCGTCGGCGGTCACCAGGAAACGGACCTTCTTGCCGGTCGGGATCACCAGCGGCTTGTCGACTTCCACCAGGTAGTTCGGGTGCTTCTCGAAGTCGGGCATGTTGCTGATGCCCTTGCCGCGACGGTCGAACTCGTCACGCGGAGTGGACAGCACAGACAGGAAGCCGAGGCCGATGTCCTTTTCCTCGCCATAGGAGATGTACTCGTAGTGCCACTTCCACTGCGAGCCGGTGACGCGCACGGTGAGGTCGGCCTCGCCCGAGTCGTTCATCTCGATCAGCACGCGCGTGGCCGGCACGGCCATGACGATGAGGATGACGAAGGGAATAACGGTCCAGATCACTTCCACCAGCGTGCTTTCGTGGAAGTCGGCGGGCTTCACGCCCTTGGACTTGCGGTGCGCGAAGATGGAATAAAACATCACACCGAACACGCCAGCACCGATCGCAATGCAGATGTACAGCATGAAGCGATGGAGTTCGAAAACCTTCTGGCTGATCTCCGTGACGCCCGGCGTCATGTCGTACTGGCTGGTCGCCATGGCCGTAGAGGCCAGGGCTGCCGTCAGCAGCACCGTACCGGCACGGAGGATTAGAGATGACCGCATTCGTCTACTCCCGTTTTGCAGGATGGGCCCGCCTGGTTCAGGCCCGCTTACCGGCCGGAACGCATCCCGCGATGGGCGCCGCGCTCCGGAACACTGGCATGAAAAAGCGACAATGAACGGCCGCAGATGCGGTCATTACCATCGTCGCCTTGATCATGTTGATTTACAGCTGGGCGACCCGCCGGCCACGAAGCCTGCGCAGTCACGACGAGCCTTTTGTTATCCGAAAGGCCCATTACTGTTCGGTTGCGTAATGTATTGGCAGACCACCATGATGTCCATACGCATCAAGGGCTTTTTTCCGCGTTTCCACGGGGATGGCGAGCCAGTCGGGCAACCCGGCGACCCGGCCAGCATGTACGCAGCCGCCCCTGCTGCGCAGCCTGACAAGGGCTGCACATTCCATATAGAAGAAGCAGGAAGGAATCAGTCGCCGTCGCGCAACGCCACGGCAACATCGGCAAGGTCGGCGCGCGCCCGGGCCAGGTAGTTGGCCATCACCAGAGAATGGTTGGCAAACACGCCGAAGCCCGAGCCGTTTAGTACGACCGGACTCCACAGTGCCTGCTGCGTGGCCTCGAGTTCATGGATGGCCGCACGCAGGCTGAGACGCACCTGGCGAAGATCCAGTTCATCGGCATATTCGACCTCTACCGCGCGCAGCAACTGCAGCAGGGCCCAGGCTTCGCCACGGGCCTCGTAGAAGACATCATCGATATGCCGCCACGACGTGCGCTCGGGCACCCCGGACTTGGCGTCGTCACCCGCCGGCAATTGCGGGGTCAGTGCGGCATTGAGGCGGCTGGCCATGATGCCGAGCGCGGTGTCGACATCCCCCAGCCAGCGCTGGAGGTAGGCCGGCCGCTGGTAAAAGCGTGCTTTCTGCCGCGCGAGGCGACGTGTGTAACTGCGCAAGGCTGCCGTGCCCTCGGCCAGCTCGGACTCGGCCGAAGGGAAAAGCCAGCTGCCGGGCTTGACGTTGAAGGCCGCCTCGGCGCGGGCCAGATCCTCGTCGGCCACAAATTCGGCATGGGAGATCCCCATGTCGCGATGCAGGGCCCGGGACAGGTCACGCACCTGGCGCAGGACGCCCAGCTCCCAGGCCGGCATGTTGTCCAGCAGCAGGCCGGGCGGCAGCATGTCGTTATGCAAGTAGCCACCAGGCTTCTCGTGCAGCGTGGCCGAGACCTCGGCCAGCATGCCGGCCAGCACCTGGCCAGACTGACCGGACGCCGGCAAGGCCAGGCCCGCCGGTTCACGCGACCAGTACCAGCCCAGCGCCCCCAGCAACAGCACGAGCAGAAAGAGTCCGGTGGTCAGCAATGCCGCATGGTCGGCCAGCATCCACCGCTCGCGCCACGCCTGCCATGTATCGCCCAGCCTGTCCTGCCACGCATCCATCACTGCCAGATCCGCCCCTTGCCTGCGCCCGCCATCCGGGTCTGGTGACCGGGCGGCCGATTCTACACCGCGCCATGACGGCCGATACATCACCCGGCTACGGGGGCGCGAAGAAAAATCCTGTCGACCGGGAGACTGTCGGGCTTTGGGAGCACCCCGCGCCATGGCTGTTTCCCGCGCAGGCTTGGCGCCGGCGAGGCCGTGGGGCGAGCCCCACAACGAGCCGGCAACAACGCAGGGCGCGGGAAACAGCCACGGCCCGACAGACTCCTAGCATCACCGCCGGGCCTTGCGTACGATGCCGGCCCCATGAAAGACCTCATTCCTTTCGCCCTGCTCGGCATCGCCCTGCTGCTCGGCGCCCCCGCCCTGCTCTGCCTGCGTCGCGAACCGCCCCGCCTCGCGGCCGCCATTGCACTGCTGACCCTTGCCGTGGCCTGCGGCTACACCGGCATCCAGCTGCTGCGCCAGCCCGTCACGGCATCAGCACCCGCTTTCCGGCTCCAGCAGACACCCGGTCATTTCCAGGTGATCACGGCCGGCGAGCTGCCCGCGGCCCTGGCTGCCGCCCGCGGCCGTGCCGTACTGGTCGAGCTCTATGCCGACTGGTGCCCAAGCTGCGTGGTCTGGAAGGAGCAGGTATTCAGCCGTAGCGATGTCCAGGCGGCGATGACACCCTTTGTGCTGCTGCAGGTGGATGCCAGCGAATTCACCCCGGCGATGCAGGCGCTGATGACGGAATACGGCCTGGCCGGCCTGCCCGCCATCCTGCTGTTCGACGCCAGCGGCCGGGAGCGCCGGGAGCATCGCCTGCTGGGCGAAATGGCGGCCCCGGATTTCATCCGCTGGCTGGGTGAGCGCGCTGCCGGCAACTGACGGCCAGAGTCGTTGCCATGCTGCCCGGCTTTGGGTATGTTGCGGCGAACTGTCGCCATCTTGCGCACAGTTGAAGGATTCTGCCGGGAACTGCCGCAACACAATTTGTTGCACATGTCCCCGCCACATGCTGGCAGCCGTCACACTGGCTGCGGCAGAATCCCGGACCGCCCGGTCATGAGCCGGCGCAACAGGGAACCCGGCCGTCATCCCCGGCCCTTCCAGGAAGCCATACCTGCATGCCCCAGATCCTCGTCCTGCACGGCCCCAACCTGAACCTGCTGGGCAGCCGCGAACCCGGCATCTACGGCGCCGACACCCTCGACAGCATCACCGCCCGCCTGCGCCAGCGCGCCACCCAGGCCGGCGTCGGCTTCGACACGCTGCAAAGCAACCATGAAGGCGTGCTGGTCGACCGCGTGCAGGCCGCACGCCAGGACGGTACCGCCTTCATCCTGGTCAATCCCGGCGCCTTCACCCACACCTCGGTGGCCTTGCGTGACGCCCTGCTGGCCGTCGCCATTCCCTTTGTCGAGGTGCACCTGTCCAACGTGCATGCGCGCGAGGACTTTCGCCGTCATTCGTATTTCTCCGACGTCGCCGTCGGCGTGATCTGCGGACTCGGCGCCCAGGGCTATGACCTGGCGCTGGAGTTTGCACTGCGCCGCCTCGGCACGCCGGGCTGAACTTCCCTCATATCGACACCAACGAGACCGCTACATGGACATCCGCAAGGTCAAGAAACTGATTGAACTGCTGGAAGAATCCGGCATCGACGAACTGGAAATCACCGAAGGCGAAGAGTCGGTGCGCATCTGCCGCCACCGCCCGGTCGCCGGCGTGCAGCACATCAGCGTACCCGCCCCCGTCGCCGTCGCGCCGGCTGCCGCACCGGCGCCGGCAGCTGCCGAACCCACCCAGGGCCCGGCCCCGGCCGCCACCGAACCGGCCACCCGTGGTTTCGTGCAGCGCTCGCCCATGGTGGGCACCTTCTACCGCTCGCCGTCGCCCGGCGCCGCGATGTTCGTCGAAGTCGGCCAGACCGTGAAGAAAGGTGACGTCATCTGCATCGTCGAGGCCATGAAGATGATGAACCAGATCGAGGCCGAGCAAGGCGGCGTGATCGAGAGCATCCTGGTCGAGAACGGCCAGGCCGTGGAGTTCGACCAGCCCCTCTTCACCATCGCCTGACCAGGACGACCAACATGCTCGAGAAGGTGGTCATCGCCAACCGTGGCGAAATCGCCCTGCGCATCCTCCGTGCCTGCAAGGAAATGGGGATACGCACCGTGGCCGTCTATTCCAAGGCCGACCGTGACCTGCTGCACGTGCGCCTGGCCGACCAGGCCGTGTGCATCGGCCCGGCACCGTCCAAGGACTCCTACCTCAACATTCCGGCACTGATTTCCGCCGCCGAAGTCACCGACGCCCAGGGCATTCACCCGGGCTACGGCTTTCTCGCCGAGAACGCCGACTTTGCCGAGGCCGTGGAAAAATCCGGCTTCACCTTCATCGGCCCGCGTGCGGACAGCATCCGCCTGATGGGCAACAAGGTGTCGGCCATCGAGGCCATGAAGAAGGCCGGCGTGCCGACCGTGCCCGGCTCTGACGGCGCCGTTACCGAGGAGAACGCCGTCGCCATCGCCAAGCGCATCGGCTATCCGATCATCATCAAGGCGGCTGCCGGTGGCGGTGGCCGCGGCATGCGCGTGGTGCACACCGAGTCGGCGCTGCTGAACTCGCTGTTCGTCACCCGCTCCGAGGCCAAGGCCGCCTTCGGCGACGACACCGTCTACATGGAAAAATTCCTGGAGCACCCGCGCCATGTGGAAATCCAGGTGATCGGTGACGGCAACGGCCGCGCCATCCACCTGGGCGACCGCGACTGCTCGCTGCAGCGCCGCCACCAGAAAGTGGTGGAAGAGGCACCGGCACCGCACATTCCGGAAAAAATCCGCATCCGGGTCGCCGAATCCTGCGTCAAGGCCTGCGAACAGATGAAGTACCGCGGCGCCGGCACCTTCGAGTTCCTGTACGAGAACGAGCAGTTCTACTTCATCGAGATGAACACCCGCGTGCAGGTCGAACACCCGGTGACCGAGCTCGTGACCGGCGTCGACATCATCAAGGAGCAGCTGCGCGTGGCCGCCGGCAAGGGCCTCTCGCTGACGCAGAAGGATGTCCGGATCCAGGGCCATGCCATCGAGTGCCGCATCAATGCCGAGGACCCGCGCACCTTCATGCCGTGCCCGGGCAAGATCAACTACTACCACGCCCCCGGCGGTCCCGGCGTGCGCATGGACTCGCATGTCTACTCCGGCTACAGCGTGCCGCCCAACTACGACTCGCTGATCGGCAAGTTGATCACCTATGGCCCCAGCCGCGAGGTGGCGTTTGCGCGCATGCGCAACGCGCTCGACGAGATCGTGGTCGACGGCATCAAGACCAACATCCCGCTGCACCGCGACGAGATCATGCGTGATGCCAATTTCGCCAAGGGTGGCGTGGACATCCACTACCTGGAAAAGAAGCTCGGGCTGTAATCATCGGCTGGCGCTACACGGGCGGAGTGCAGGCGACTACACTCCGCCTTTCTTTTTTGGGCGGACGACCGCAATGAGCTGGCTGCAACTGAAGATAGAGACCACCAAGGCCGATGCCCCGCGCCTCGAGGAACTGCTGGAGACGGTGGGCGCCGCCGCCGTGCTGATGGAGGACTCGGCCGACCAGCCACTGCTCGAGCCGCCGCCCGGCGCCACCCCGCTCTGGGACGCCACGCGCGTGGTCGGCATCTTCACTGTCGACTCCGAAGTGGATGCCGTCGTCGAGTTCCTTGAGGGCCAGCTCGGCCACCCACTGCCGGCACACCGCATCGAGGTGCTGGAGGACAAGGACTGGGTGCGCGCCTGGATGGACCACTACCACCCGATGCGCTTCGGCGACCGGCTCTGGGTGGTGCCTTCGTGGACGCC
>DAIRDY010000015.1:0-4858 GCA_036795935.1 Moraxellaceae bacterium
CGCTGGCTCGATGCCCGGCATTACTTCGAGGCGGCACTGGCCCTGCGCAAGTCGCCCGAGGCCTATGCCGAGCTGATCCGCCTCCTGACCCAGCTCGACGACCGCGAGGCCGGCCGCTACCTGGTCGAGAGCCTGGGCCAGATCAACGCCCGCCTGCCCGAGCTGCCCCTGCCCTGAGCGGCAGCCCGTCTCCCTTCCCCGCTGCTTCATCCCCCGGCGCAGGCAAGCTGCGCCGGGGCTTCTACACTTGCCCTGCGGGCAGAAGACCCGCCAGAACAACAACAAGAACCGAGAACAGTGCCAAGGAGGCCGCCATGAGCGAAGCACCCCGTCCCCATGCCATCGAGGTCGAGCCCGGCAAGACCTACTGGTGGTGCCGCTGCGGGCGCAGCCAGTCGCAGCCGTTCTGCGACGGCTCGCACAAGGGCAGCGACATCAGTCCGCTCAAGTACGAGGCCACCGCCACCCGCATCGTCTGGTTCTGCGGCTGCAAGCAAAGCGCCACGCCCCCGTTCTGCGACGGCACGCACAAGTCGCTGCCCGCCGCCAAGACCTGATGTTTTCTTGCGCAATCAGCGTCTTGCGCCTTGACGGTCCCCGGGGCCGCGGGTTTAATACGCGCCTTCCCGGCCCGGTAGCTCAGTTGGTAGAGCAGCGGATTGAAAATCCGCGTGTCGGCAGTTCGATTCTGCCCTGGGCCACCAAGCATTCCTGAACGCCGGCTGCCATGCCGGCGTTCGCATTTCAGGGGGGCTGTCAGCCTCCCTGCGTAATCTCCGCAAGCCTTCGCGCCTCCTTCATAAAATCTTTCTTTTTCAGTGGCTTGTAGTGCCGAAAGCGGCGCTGTGGCGGGCTGCTGCGTAGTTCCCGTGATTGCTGCCGCGGCAGGGCTGGCGTTCCATTCAGCCATCGCGGGCCGCCGGGGTGGTGGCCGCCGTTTTCCCAAGGACGACCGCGCCCGCCCGGCGCAGCAACCGCCAGTGAGGTCTGCATCATGGCAAACACGTTTTCGATTACCTGCACGTCGACCAGCGCCTATGACAAGGCGCTTTTCAAGTCCCTGATCGGCATCGTCGGTCGAGGCAACGGCACCGAGTGGATCTACAGCGACTCCAGCAAGGCAGATGTGGTCATTGTCGATACCGACGACCGCAGCAACCTGGCCCTGCTGCGCCAGTACGAGCACAAGGCGGTGGTGTCCTACGCCTCGGCCGACCGTCGCCTGCCCAACACCTTCTCCCTGCCGAAGCCGGCCCGCGCCCGCGAGCTGATGCAGTTGCTGGCCTCCATCCAGGCGCGCCTCGAGGCCAGCAACGCCGCCTGAGGAGGCATTTGACGTGAACGGGCTGCCAGCGAGAGTGCGCAGCCTGTCACAAACCGCGCAAAGCTGACGTTTTTCGTCAGTTCAAGGCTTTCCTGCGGCTCCCTGCCTCCCTAGACTGGCTCCAGATCGACAGCCTGCATCTGGAGTCCGCCATGGCCATCACGACATTCCGCCTGTTTCCCGCCCTGCTGCTGGCCCCGCTGCTGGTGGCCTGCGGCGAGAAGACCTCGCCGCAGGCGGTCACGGCAGCGGCGCCTGCCAAGCCGGCCATTCGCGACGGCAGCCTGATGTCGCCGGGGCGCCCGCAGCTGACCGGCCTGCCCGATCAGGTCACCGTGGGCGAGGTGCAGCCGATCACCTGGAACATGTGGTGGGGTGAAAACGGACGCGAGTGGGCGGTCTATGTGAACGGCGTCCAGATCGAGCGCGGGACGCTGGCCATGGCCTCGCCCAAGGAGCAGCAGGCCACGGTGGAGCTGCCGCTGGCCGAGCCGGGTGCCGTCGAGATCAAGGTGGCGTTGTGCAACGACCATGGTTGCACCGAGAGTGATCCGGTGACGCTGACGGTCAATGCCGGCTGAGTCCCTTCCAGAATGAAAAAACCCGGCCAAGGCCGGGTTTTTTCATGGGCGCCGTTCACGCTCAGGCCATGTTGACCATGGCGATGTAGGTGAAGGCGCCAGCGACATAGCCCGCCAGCGCGAGCAGGCTGATCTTCTTCAGGTACCAGAAGAAGTTGATCTTCTCCATGCCCATGGCTGCCACACCGGCGGCCGAGCCGATGATCAGGCAGCTGCCGCCGGTGCCGGCGCAGAAGGCCAGCATTTCCCAGAACACGCCGTCGACCACGAAGTTGGACAGCCAGGCGGCTTCGCCGCCGGTGGCGGCAGCCAGTGTCTCCGGGCTGACCAGCGGATACATCTTCATGGCACCGGCCACCAGCGGCACGTTGTCGACCACCGAGGACAGCAGGCCGACCGCGATGTTGATGGCATAGACGTCGCCGAGGCCGTTCTTCAGCAGCGTGGCGACCTGGGTCAGGTGGCCGGCGGTGGCCAGGCTGGAGACGGCGAGCAGGATGCCGAGGAAGAACAGCACGCTGGTGGTGTCGATGCGGCGCAGCACGCCGACCACGGACAGCGGATGCTTGTCTTCGTCGTTCTTGCCGCGATGGATGATTTCGGTGGCCACCCAGAGCACGCCGAGACCGAACAGGATGCCCATGTACGGCGGCAGGTGGGTCACGGTCTTGAACACCGGCACGAAGAGCAGGGCGCCGAGGCCGAGGCCGAGCACCAGGTTGCGCTCGAAGGGCGTGGTCGGATCGCGGTGGCTCTCTTCCGGCTCGCTTTGCTCCGGGCGCACCAGCTCGCCCTTGAGCACGAAGCTCAGGATGAGCAGCGGCACCAGCAGGGCCACCAGGCTGGGAATGATCAGCTTGACCACGATGCCGTGGGCGGTGACCTGGTTACCGATCCAGAGCATGGTGGTGGTGACGTCGCCGATGGGCGACCAGGCGCCGCCGGCGTTGGCGGCAATCACCACGATGCCGGCGTAGAACCAGCGCTCCTGCTGGTCGGCGACCAGCTTGCGCAGCAGCGACACCATGACGATGGTGGTGGTCAGGTTGTCGAGGGCGGCGGACAGGAAGAAGGTGATGAAGCTGACCAGCCACAGCAGCTTGACGCGCTGCGTGGTGGTGATGCGGTCAGTGATGACCTTGAAGCCTTCATGGGCGTCGATGAGCTCGACGATGGTCATGGCGCCCATCAGGAAGAACAGGATCTCGGAGATTTCCCCGAGGTGGTGGCGCAGCTCGTGCACCACGACATGCTGGCTGCCGGCAGCAGCGGTTTCCACGGCGGGCAGGATGACATCGGCTCCGAGCACCAGCACCGTCCAGGCGACGGCAGCGGTCAACAGGGCCGAGGCGGCCTTGTCGATCTTGAGCGGGTGTTCGAAGGCGATGCACAGGTAGCCGAGTACGAAGACCAGGGCCATCAATGCATACATGATCGGAAATCCAGGCAGGGAGGGAGGCTTGCGGGCGCGGATTCAAGCACAGAGGCTGTTTGGCAACAACCGCCGGGGGGCGCCGCCCGGCACTTTGTCGGCCGGCCCTGATCCAGGTCAGTAGTGGCGGCCCTGCCCGCCGCGGCGCGCGCCTTCTATAATGGGCCGCCGCGCCCGCCGCCTTCCCGCCATCCCTCCGCGCGGCGGAGTCCTCCCATCATGATCGAACCTTTCAGCCTGGTCGGTTTCGCCGTCCTGGGCATCTTCCTGCTCGGCATGACGCTGATCATGTTCGAAGCCCAGCTGGAAATGGACAAGTTCAAGCCGGCCCTGTTCATGATGACCGGCCTGGCCATCATCGGCATGCACTACCACTTCAACCATCCGGACGGGTTTGAGGCCTTTGCCCACGCCCAGCACGAGACCAAGGCCGAGCTGTTCGCGCTGATCGGCTTCATGGCCTTCATGTGGATGATCGTCGAGCTGCTGAACGAGCGAAACGTGTTCGGTGCGCTCAACCAGTTCCTGCTCGATCGCGGCCTGGGAGCGCGCGGCATGTTCTGGGCCTCGGGTGCGCTGTGCGCGCTGCTGTCGCCCTTTCTCAACAACATCACCACCGCGATGATCTTCGGCAAGTCGGTCAAGCGCCTGTCGGTGAACCAGCGCTACACGCATGTGGCGTTGTGCAACATCGTCATCTCGTCCAACTCCGGCGTCTGGTTTGTCGGCACGTCCACCTCGCTGATGGTGGTGCTCGCGGGCAAGATCAGCATTGCCGGCTTGCTGCTGCTGGTTCCGGCGGCACTCGGTGGCTGGCTGCTGTCGGCGCTGGTGCTGCACTTTTTCTACCTGAACCGCATCGGTGACGGCGAGCTGATCCGTGTCGGCAGCGAGCGAGAGGTACTGAAGCCGGGCGGACTTGGCCTCACGGCGATCAGTATCCTGGCTGTGCTGTCGTCGGTCATCCTGAACATGGTGCTGCATGTGGACATCGAGTTCGCCATCGGCAGCGGTCTCGGTTTTGTCGTGCTCTATGCCTGGTGGCTGCAACACAACCATGCCATCGAGATTCCCTGGCAGGACCAGATCCAGAAAGTGGAATGGAACACGCTGCTGTTTTTCATCGGCATCATCACGGCGGTGTCGGCGCTCAACCATGTCGGCTGGCTGTCGTACATCTCCTGGCTGTTCGAGAACACCTCGCCAACCTTCGTGAACATGGTGCTCGGGATTGCCTCCGGCATCATGGACAACGTGCCGGTGGAGGCGGCGGCGCTGATGTCCAGCCCGCAGATGGGGCCCGACCAGTGGGCGCTGAATGCATTGATGGTGGGGATCGGCGGCTCGCTGACCGTGGTCGGGTCGGCGGCCGGCGTGATGGCCATGAGCCTGGAGAAAAGCTACAGCTTCGGCGCGCACCTGCGGTTCATGCCCGCCATTCTGGTGAATTTCTTTGGCTCGCTCGGCATCTGGTTCCTGCAGTTCCGCCTGCTCGAGTGGTACTGAGCGTGTGGCCTGCCG
>DAIRDY010000015.1:4958-13851 GCA_036795935.1 Moraxellaceae bacterium
CATCTGGTTCCTGCAGTTCCGCCTGCTCGAGTGGTACTGAGCGTGTGGCCTGCCGGCAGGCGTCGGCTGCTGCTGACGGCGCTCAGAGGCCCTGCCACCAGAGCAGGGCAATCAGCACCGGCGCCAGCCACCAGAGCAGGCGCAGCACGCTGATCCAGCGCGCCGACATTTCGTCCGTCAGCGCCGCACGCAGGCGCGGCCAGGCCACGCTGCCGGCCAGCACGGCAACGGCAACACCGCCGGCCGGCATCAGCAGGTTGCTGGCGAGGTAGTCGAGCACGCCGAACAGCGTGTGGCCCGCCAGCGTCCAGCCGGCCCACGGGCCGAAGGACAGCGCCACCGGCACCGCCAGTGCGGCGATCGCCAATACGGCGACCACCGTGCTGCGGCGGCGCGTCCAGTGCAGCTCGTCCATGCCGAAGCTCACCACCGGTTCCAGAATGGACACCGCCGAGGTCAGTGCCGCAAAGAACAGCAGCAGGAAAAAAGCCAGCGCCACGCCCTGGCCCCAGGGCATTTGCGCCAGGATCGACGGCATGGTGATGAAGGTGAGGCCGGGGCCGGCCTCCGGGTCCAGGCCAAAGGCGAACACCGCCGGCAGCACCATCAGGCCGGCGAGCACGCAGGCCAGCGTGGCCAGTGCCGCCACCCACAGCGTTGCCGGGCCGAGGCGGCTGCCGCCTTCGGCCGGCGGGCGCACGTAGGAGCCATAGGCCACGATCACGCCGCAGCCCAGCGACAGCGAGAAAAATGCCAGTCCCAGTGCTTGCACCACCATGTCGGCCGAGGCGCGACTGAAGTCCGGCGCCAGGAAATAGCGCAGGCCGTCCATGGCGCCCGGCAGGCTGAGCACGCGCGCGATCAGCAGCAGCATGAGCAGGAACAGCGCCGGCATCAGCAGCTTGCTCATGCGCTCGATGCCCTTTTCCACGCCGGCCAGCACGACAGCGGCAGTGATGCCGAGAAACAGCAGGGCATGGCCGCTGTTGGCGACGGGGCTGCCGGTCAGTGCCGAGAAATGCGCCGCCAGCGCCGTGCTGTCCTGGCGCAGGAAAGCCGGATCAAGCACCGCAAAGAGATAGGCCAGCGTCCAGCCCCCGACCACGCAGTAAAACGACAGGATGCAGTACAGGCAGAGCACGGACAGGCGTCCCGGCCAGGCCCAGAGCGGCCCGCCGAGCTCACGGAAGGCTGTGGTGGCGGAGCGCCGCGTGAGGCGGCCGATCAGCATTTCCGCGAGCAGCAGCGACAGGCCCAGTGTCGCGACGCAGGCGAAATAGACCAGCAGAAAGGCGCCGCCGCCGTTCTGTCCGGCGACATAGGGAAATTTCCAGATGGCGCCGAGACCTACGGCCGAGCCGGCCGATGCCAGCACGAAGCCGAGGCGGGAGCCCCAGCTGGCGCGCGCGTGGTTCATTGCCGGCGCTCGTACACCACGAAGCTGTAATCCAGCGCAGCGGGTTCGTAGTGGTGCTCGGCGCGCGCCACTTCCTGCCAGTCGTCGCGCTTCCAGTCGGGGAAGAAGGCATCGCCCGGCACGCTTTTCTTCACTTCCGTGAGATACAGGCGGTCCACCAGCGGCAGGGCATCGGCATAAATCTGTGCGCCACCGATGATGACGACTTCTTCGCTGCCATCGACATGCGCCACGCTGCCGGCCAGTGCGATGGCATCCGCGAGCGAGTGCACGATGCGCACGCCCGCCGGCGCGCTGAATGCCGGATTGCGCGTGATCACGATGTTGGTGCGGTTCGGCAGCGGGCGGCCCAGTGAGTCGAAGGTGGTGCGGCCCATGATCACCGGCTTGCCGCTGGTGACCGCCTTGAAGTACTTGAGGTCGTCCGGCAGATACCAGGGCAGCTTGTTGTCGATGCCGATGCAGCCGTTCTCGGCGACGGCGGCAATCAGTGCCAGGCGGGGCTTTTCGTCAGTCATGTCCGGGCCTTACACCGCCACCGGCGCCTTGATGTGCGGATGGTGTTCATAGCCTTCCAGCGTGAAGTCCTCGAACGTGAAGTCGAAGATGTTTTTCACGGCCGGATTGATTTTCATCACCGGCAGTTTCAGCGGCTCCCGGGTGAGCTGCAGGTCGGCCTGCTCCAGATGATTGCTGTACAGGTGGCAGTCGCCGCCGGTCCAGACAAATTCGCCAGGCGCGAGGTCACAGACCTGCGCCACCATCATCGTCAAGAGCGCGTAGCTCGCGATGTTGAAGGGCACGCCGAGGAAGATGTCGGCGCTGCGCTGGTAGAGCTGGCAGGAGAGCTTGCCGTCGGCGACATAGAACTGGAAAAAGGCATGGCAGGGCGGCAGCGCCATGTTCTGGATCTCGCCGACATTCCAGGCCGACACAATCAGGCGGCGCGAGTCCGGATTGCTCTTTATCTGCTCGATGAGCTGCGTGATCTGGTCGATGTGGCGGCCGTCGGCGGCCGGCCAGCTGCGCCACTGGTAGCCGTAGACCGGGCCGAGGTTGCCGTTTTCGTCCGCCCATTCGTCCCAGATGGAAACGCCGTTTTCCTTGAGGTAGCGGATGTTGGTGTCGCCCGACAGGAACCACAGCAGCTCGTGGATGATGGACTTGAGGTGCAGCTTCTTCGTGGTCAGCACCGGAAAGCCGTCGGCCAGGTTGAAGCGCATCTGGTAGCCGAACACGGAGTAGGTGCCGGTGCCGGTGCGGTCGGACTTGAAGCTGCCGTGCTCGCGCACATGGCGCATGAAATCGAGGTATTGCTTCACGAGGCGCGTCCTCCGGTGGCGAGACGGTCGTTGCGGTAGGCAATGAGCATGACGACGAGACCGCCCAGGATCATCGGCACGGTGAGCAGCTGGCCCATGGTCATCCAGTCGAACAGGATGAAGCCCTTGTCGGCATCGGGCTGGCGGAAGAATTCCACGGTGAAGCGCGCGGCGCCGTAGCCGATCAGGAACAGCGAGCCCACGGCCATGCGCGGCCGCGGCTTGGCCGAATACCACCAGAGGAGTGCGAACAGCAGCAGGCCTTCAAGTGCGGCCTCGTACAGTTGCGAGGGGTGGCGCGCCAGCGCGTCGACATGCGGAAACACCATGCCCAGCGGGTAGTCCGGGTTCACCACCGGCCGCCCCCAGAGCTCGCCGCCGATGAAATTGCCCATGCGCCCGAAGAAGATCCCGGGCGGCACCAGGGGCGCCACGAAATCCATCACGTCGAACCAGTTGAGCTTGTACTGGCGCGCAAACACGACCATGGCCACCAGCACGCCGAGCAGGCCGCCATGGAAGCTCATGCCGCCTTCCCAGACGCGTAGCGCCCACAGCGGATCGTTGACGAAACGGTCGAAGCCGTAAAAGAAGACATAGCCCAGGCGGCCGCCGGCAATCACGCCCATGGCAATGTAGAAGACCATGTCGGAGATCATCTCCGCATTCCAGCCGGCGCGTTTGGCGCGCCACAGCGCGAGGCCGTAGCCGGCGGCGAAGCCGGCCAGGTACATCAGTCCGTACCAGTGCACCTTGAGCGGGCCGAGTGACAGCGCGACGGGATCGATATGGGGATAAACTAGCACGGCGTTTCCTTTGCACCCGTGACGGGTGCCGGCGGTCGACAAGGCCCGGATTCTCCCATGGCCCGGCCGCGGGATGAACCGCCGATTGTGTTACCGGCGGGCGGCCGCCCCACTTTCCCTCACCCTGTGTGAATCCCCATGTGCCTGATCGCCCTGGCCTGGCAGGCCCACCCCGAGTACCCGCTGATCGTTGCCGCCAACCGTGACGAGTTCCATCGCCGGCCGGCGCAGGCCGCGCGCTTCTGGCCCGAGGCGCCGGCGCTGCTGGCCGGGCGCGACCTCGCCGCCGGCGGTACCTGGCTTGGCATCACCCGCACGGGGCGTTTCGCCGCGCTGACCAATGTGCGCGAGCCGGGGGCGCCCCAGGGCTCGCGTTCGCGCGGCCTGCTGGTCAGCGGCTTCTTGCAGGGGGCGGACAGTCCGCAGGCCTATGCCGCGGCAGTGGCCGCCGATGGTGCGCACTACAGCGGCTTCAACCTGCTGGTCGGTGATGCCGGCAGCCTGTGGTGGGTGAGCAACCGTGCGCCGGCGCCCATGCCGGTCACGCCCGGCGTGCATGCGCTCAGCAACCACTTGTTCAACACGCCCTGGCCCAAGGTGCAGCGCGCCCGTGACGGCCTGACCGCGGCACTGGCCGCCCCCACGCCCGAGGCGCTGTTCGCGCTGCTGGCGGATGATCGTGCCGCCCCCGATGACGAACTGCCGGATACCGGTGTCGGCCTGGCGATGGAGCGCCTGCTGTCGCCGCCCTTCATTCGCAGCGGCGGCTACGGCACGCGCTGCTCCAGTGTGCTGCTGGCCGGGCGCGAGCGGATCTTCTTTGCCGAACAGACGTTTACCCCCGATGGCGAGGGCGAGCGCAGCGCGTTCGGGTTCCGGCGAGAGGCGTAACCTCATTCGTGACGGATGATGGTGAGCGCGCGGCCACGATGGCCGCGTGATGGGGCGTCGGGCGTCAGCCCTTGTTCTTCGGCCGGATGAGGTCCATCAGGCCAAGGTCTTCCAGCTCGAATTCCACCAGGCTCTTGATGACGGCGGGATTGTCCACCTGCATCACCTGTTCGAGCAGGCCGCGGGCCTGCAGGAAGGGCATGGTGCGGATGGCCTTGCGCACGCGCAGCAGGTTGCTGGCGCTCATCGACAGCGAGTCGAAACCCATGGCGACCAGCAGCACGGCCGTTGCCGGGTCGCCTGCCATTTCGCCGCAAATGCCGACCGGCTTGCCGACGCGGTGTGCCTCGTCGACCACGATCTGCAGGGCGCGCAGCACCGAAGGGTGGTAGGGCGAATAGATGTCGGCGACACGCGTGTTGTTGCGGTCGACGGCGAGCAGGTACTGCGTGAGGTCGTTGGAGCCGACCGACACGAAGTCCACCAGCTGCGCGAGGTCGGCGATCTGCAGCACGGTCGCCGGCACTTCAATCATCACGCCGACGCGCGGCATGGCGATCGGCACGCCTTCCTCTTCCTGCACTTCCATCACCGCGCGGTGGATCAGGTGCAGCGCTTCCTCGACTTCGAACACCGAGGAAATCATCGGCAGCATCACCTGCAGGTTGTCGAGGCCGATGGCGGCTTTCAGCATGGCGCGGATCTGCACCATGAAGATTTCCGGATGGTCCAGCGTGATGCGGATGCCGCGCCAGCCGAGGAAGGGGTTGTCTTCCTTGATCGGGAAATACGGCAGGTCCTTGTCGCCGCCGATGTCCAGCGTGCGCATGGTGACCGGGCAGGGCGCAAAGGCCTCGAGCTGCTGGCGGTAGATGGCGCGCTGTTCCTCTTCGCCGGGAAAGCGCTCGCGCAGCATGAAGGGAATTTCGGTGCGGTAGAGGCCGACACCTTCGGCGCCGCGGTCCTTGCCGCGCGCGACATCGGCCATCAGGCCGGTGTTCACGTAGAGCGCCACGCGGTGGCCGTCCGGCGTTTCCGCCGGCAGGTCCTTGAAGGCCTCGAGGCCGGCGACCAGCTGCTGCTCTTCCTTGATGATGTCCTTGTAGCGCGCGCGCAGCTGGCGCGAGGGCTGCACATAGACGCGGCCCTGGTAGGCATCGACGATGAGCTCGGTGTCGTCGAGCTGCGTTACCGGCAGGTCGCTGACGCCGACCACGGTGGGCAGGCCGAGCGCGCGTGCCACGATGGCCATGTGCGAGTTGGCGGCACCGGTGGCGGTGACGATGCCGGCGATCTTGTCCAGCGGCGTTTCCACCAGCATGGCGGTGGTGATGTCGTCACCGACCAGGATGGATTTTTCCGGGAATTCGCGCAGGCCCGAGCCTTCCTGCTGCTGCAGGTGGGCGAGGATGCGCAGGCCGAGGTCGCGCACGTCGGCCATGCGTTCGCGCAGGTAGGGATCTTCCATGGCCGCGAAGGCCTGCATGTGTTCCTCGATGACCTCGCGCAACGCGCCCTGCGCCCAGTTGCCGGCGAGGATGCGCTCGACGATCTCGCCCCCCAGGGCATTGTCGTCGAGCATGCGCAGGTAGACGTCGAAGAGCGCGCGCTCCTCCGGCATCAGCGTGTCGGCCATCTTCTCGTTGAGGGCGGCGACATCACTGCGCACGGCGGTGAGCGCCTGCTGCAGGAGCGCGATTTCCTCGTCGGTGTCCTCGACGGCGCGGTCGGGCACGGAGTCGATGTCCGCGGGCGGATACATGACCACGGCACGGCCGATGACGATGCCGGTGGCGCCGGCGATGCCGGCGAAGACGCGGGTGATGTTGGTGCGCGGCGCGGTGCGCGTGGTCTCGAAGGCGCCGACCGCCTTGGCATGGGCCACCACGCCCGAAAGCTGGGCCGACAGCGTGACCAGGAAGGCTTCTTCCGATTCGTCGAACTTGCGCTGGTCACGCTGCTGCACGACCAGCACGCCCAGCACCTTGCGCCGGTGCATGATGGGTGCGCCGAGAAACGAGTTGTATTTTTCCTCGCCGGTTTCCGGCAGGTAGCGGTATTTGGGATGCGCCGACGCGTTGTCGAGGTTGATCGGTTCCTCGCGCGCGCCGCAGAGCCCGACCAGGCCCTCGTTCCAGGCCAGCGACACGGTGCCGATGGCATCCGGATTCAGGCCTTCGGAGGCCATCAGCACATAGCGGTTGGTCTTGTCGTCGAGCAGGTAGACCGAGCACACCTCGGTGCCCATGGTGCGGCGCACGCTGGCGACCATGGTATCCAGCGCCGCCGTGAAGTTCGGCGCGGAATCCACGTCCTGTACGATCTTGCGCAGTTCTTCCAGCATGGCCGTGACGGCTCCGGTGGTTCAGCGCGCCAGCGGCAGGCGCGGCGCCAGTTCGAGCAGCGCGCGACGGTAGACCTCGCGCTTGAAATTCACCACCTGGTCGAGCGGGTACCAGTAGCTCACCCAGCGCCAGCCGTCGAATTCGGGCGGCGTGCTGCGTGTCAGGTCCACACGCTCGTCGCCACTTTTCAGTTCGAGCAGGAACCAGCGCTGCTTCTGGCCGATGCACAGCGGGCGGCTGTCGTTGCGCACGAAGCGCCGCGGCAGGCGGTAGCGCAGCCAGCCGCGGGTGCAGGCGAGGATGCGCACGTCCGGAATCTCGAGGCCGACCTCCTCCCAGAGTTCGCGGAACATCGCCTCCTCGGGCGATTCGTTGTCGTTGATGCCCCCTTGCGGGAACTGCCAGGCCTCGTGCCCGGCACGTCGCGCCCACAGCACCTGGCCGCGCGGGTTGGCGAGAATGATGCCCACATTCGGGCGGAAGCCATCGGCATCGATCACGGCGGCATCTCAAAGCGTGGTGGGAGGCTGGGCAGGGGCGAGACCGCGCCTGAGCAGGTTCCTCCAAGTCATTGTTTTATAAATACTCTACGAGAGACGGCGGGAGCAAGCCGCACACCACTTTTATTTGTGTCCGGGCGGGCGCGCGATGCCAGGGCGGGGCTCGGGTATCATGCCGCCCCCTGTCCCCCTCCGGAGCCTGTCATGACGCTGGCCATCTTCGACCTCGACAACACCCTGCTGGCCGGCGATTCCGACCATGCCTGGGGCGAGTTCCTGGTCCGCCGCGGCCTGGTCGACGGCGCCTGGTACAAGGCCCAGAACGACCGCTTCTACAGCGACTACTGCCAGGGTGCGCTGGACATTGTTGCCTACAGCGAGTTCGTGTTCTCGGTGCTGGTGCGGGAGACGCCCGAAACGCTGGCTGCCTGGCACCAGGCGTTCATGGCCGAGGAGGTGAGCCGCATGATCCTGCCCAGGGGCCGCGAGCTGCTGGCCCGGCACCGTGCCGCCGGCGACCGCCTGCTCATCATCACGGCCACCAACCGTTTCATCACCGGGCCGATCGCCGCCGAACTCGGCGTCACCGACCTGCTGGCCACCGAGCCCGAAATGGTAGATGGCCGCTATACGGGCCGTGTCGCCGGCATTCCCTGCTACCAGCACGGCAAGATCGAGCGCCTCGAGGCCTGGCTGGCCGAGACCGGCGAATCGGCCGCGGGCTGCTGGTTCTACTCCGACTCGCGCAACGACATCCCGCTGCTGGAGTTCGCCGCCCGCCCCGTGGCGGTCGATCCGGACGCGGTGCTGCGCACCCATGCCGAGTCCCTGGGCTGGCCGGTGATCTCGCTGCGCGACTGAGCGCCGTGGCCGACGCGGCCAGACGCCGGCCCAACAAAAAGCCCGCGCTTTGCGCGGGCTTTTTGTTGGCGGCTCAGGCGGCTCAGCCGAGCAGGCTGCGCAGCATCCAGGCGGTCTTTTCGTGCACCTGCATACGCTGGGTCAGCAGGTCGGCCGTGGGTTCGTCGCTGGCGGCATCGACCACCGGGAAGATGGAGCGTGCGGTGCGCACCACGGCCTCCTGGCCCTCGACCAGCTGGCGGATCATGTCTTCCGCCACCGGCACGCCGTCGGCTTCGGGGATGGACGACAGCTTGGCGAACGCGCGGTAGCTGCCGGGCGCCGGGTGACCCAGCGAGCGGATGCGCTCGGCAATCAGGTCCACGGCCAGGGCCAGTTCGGTGTACTGCGTCTCGAACATCAGGTGCAGCGTGTTGAACATCGGCCCGGTCACGTTCCAGTGGAAGTTGTGGGTCTTGAGGTAGAGCGTGTAGGTGTCGGCGAGCAGGCGCGACAGTCCCTCGACGATCTCGGCGCGCTGCTTGTCGCTGATACCGATGTCCATCGCCGGTGCCTTGGTCCGGGTTTTGGCCGCAGCCGGTTTCTTGCTCATGTGTCCTCCTGGACGGGTTGCTTCGGGTTGATGTTGCCACCCGCCGGCGCAGGGCGCCTTGCGCGGCGTCAGTGGCGCTGGCAGTCAGGCGAGGCCGGCATCCAGCCCTGTCATCACGACAAAGCCCAAGAGTAGCCCGCTGGTGGCGGCCGTTTCATG
>DAIRDY010000015.1:13951-18718 GCA_036795935.1 Moraxellaceae bacterium
GGCGCCGGTGGCGATGGCCGTGCCCAGGGTGGTCATCAGTGCGGCCTGTGCCGGGCCGGGCAGGCTGGCCAGCGCCTGCAGCGTTGCCGTGGCCAGCAGGACCAGGCCGCTGGCCGTGACGGCCAGTCCGCCCAGTTGGCGCAGGCGGCGCGCCGCAGGGAGCGACGGGCGGGCCAGCGCCTGGCCAAGGGCAAGAATGACGGTGCTCATGACCGTGCTCCGGAGGTATCCATGGCGCGAGTATGGTCATGTGTTGCTGATTGCAAAAATTGATTCCCGAGAAAATCTTGATTGGCCACAGCAATTGAATGCCTGCTTGACCCGGCAGCACCGGCCATGGGCCGCAGGAGGCCGCCGCTCATCTTTTGACCTTTTTCGCCCCCTGGCCTGACCTCCGGGGTCATGGGGCGGCAACGCCGACCTGCCTAGCATGCGCAGCGTCATGACCCGCCAGCCGCTGGCCGGCGGCGTCGAAAACAACAAGACATCCATCCGGAGGGATACCCATGCGTGCATTGCAGAAGACTCTGGCCGGCCTCGCCCTGCTCTCGGGCAGCCTGGCCGCCGGCACCGCCAGCGCCGACACCTACATCTTCATCACCAACACCACGCCGGAGACGGTCAGCGTCTCGGTGCACCACCACGGCACCCGCACGCTGGTCAACGGCAGCGAGTGGGCGCAGGAAGCCACCAGCATCGGCCCCTACGAGACCAAGCGCGTGCTGCGCTACAACCGCTACTGGGGCGTGAAGAGCGGCCACACCTACAACTTTGATACCCGCGTCACCGTCGGCAGCTCGACCGTGGTCATGAAGCAGACCATGACCGGCACCTGGACCGGCAGCAACATCAAGCACGGCGCTTCCGGTGCCGACTTCAGCTCGCCCTGGTACAGCGACCGCAAGGTGTACAGCTTCAACACCAGCTACCGCAGCCGGCCCTCGGAAACGGCGTTCAAGGCCGAGTACACCGGCGGCTATGACGACTTCCACTACACCATCCACAACAAGACGCCGGTGGAGCCGGTCTCCGGCAGCAACGCGCTCAAGGTGCTGAGCTACAACATCTACGCGCTGCCGCTGGTGTCGACGCTGATCGACGAGCGTCTCGGCCAGCTGCCGCAGAACCTGAAGGGCTATGACGTCATCCTGTTCCAGGAAGCGTTCTCCTCGTCGCGCAGCAGCATGCTGAACGCACTGCGCGCCGAATACCCCTACCAGACGCATGTGCCGAAGATTCCCTACAACGGCATCAACGTCTTCGACAGCGGCGTGCTGGTGGCCAGCCGCTATCCCATCGTGAAGACGGCGGACTTCATCTACCCGGACTGCACCGGCACCGACTGCTTTGCCGACAAGGGCATCATCTATGCCGAGGTGGTCAAGGGCGGCAAGTCCTACCACGTGACCTCGACGCACACCGCGTCCTTCGACACCGCCGAAGCGCGTGCGCTGCGCCAGGTGCAGTTCCAGCAGATGCGGGCACTGGTCGATGCGCAGGGCATTCCGAGCTTTGATGCGGTGATGTTTGGCGGCGACTTCAACGTCAACAAGCTGATCTTCCCGACCGACTATGCGCAGATGCTGGCCAACCTGAACGCCACCAACCCGGTGGCCACCGGCTGGACCGCCTCCACCTTCGATCCGCGCATCAACAAGCTGGCCGGCCGTGCCGGTTCCGGTGGCACGGCGGTGGAATACCTGGACTATGTGGTGACCTCGAACACCCATCGCCAGCCGGTCTCGGGCCGCAACGACGTGCGCATCATCCGCTCCGCGGCGGCCCCGGTGTTCATGACCTGGGACCTCTCCGACCACTTCCCGGTGATGGGCGAGTTCGCTTTCGCACCGTAACCGCGCCGCCGCCGGTTGCCGCCTGTGTCTCCTGACGGAGGCACGGGCGGATGACCGGGCGTGCCGGTGACGGGGCGGGCGTGGAGAATCGGTTGCCATGTCACGACGTCATCTTCTGCTCACGGCCGCGATTGCGGCCGTGCTCGTTCTGGTGCTGGCCCTCGGCCTCGCACTGCGTCCCGGCGATGACGCGGCCGGGCCCGGCGGCATGGCGGCGGTGCCTGGCGCCTCCCTGCCGGCGGGTGACGGCGGTGAGGCAGCGATGAGTGCAGCCGCGCGCGAACAGGCGCGCATCAGCGCACTGGCCGACCGCCTGCGCGCCCTGCGTCGCCAGCCCGGCAACCTGCCCGGCCTGCTCGAGAGCCTGCGTGCCGACTGCGACAGCGAGGCGGCCTGCCGCACGCTGATCGACGCGGCGCTGGCCGAGATCGGCGATCCCGCCTTTGCGGCCATGCTGGGCCGCCTGCTCGACCGCCTGCCGGCCTACGAGGCGGCGATGCAGTCCACCGTCATGTCCATGCAGACGCCGCCGCGCGAGCGCTATGCGCGCATCGACGCGTTGCGCCAGCAGATCCTCGGCGTTGCCGAGACCGAGTTCGCCTTTGGCCAGGAGCGCGCCTTTGCCGAGTTCCAGTTCGGCTATGGCGAGTTGCTGGCGCGTGCCGACGGCCTGTCGCCGGCGCAACGGCTGGCCGAGCTCGAGCGCTTGCGCAAGGAGGCCTGGGGATCGCATGCGGCGGCACTGTCCGCCGTCGAGGGCCGTGACGGTGCCTATGCGCGCGAGCTCGAGCTGCTGCTGGCCGGTGTCAGCAACGCCGCCGAACGCGAGCGCCTCACCGCGCAGCTGCGGGCCCGCCACTACAGCGCCGAGGAAGCGGCACAACTGGCCGCGCGCGACCGTGATCTCGCCAGCCAGCAACAGCAGGTGGCGGCCTACCAGCAGGAGCTGGCCGCGCTGCAGCAGGCCATGGAGGCCGAGCGCGCCAGTCTGCCGGCCTCTCAATGGCAGGCGCTCTACGAAGCGCGCATGACGGCACTGCGCCTCAAGCACTTCCCCTGAGGCGCCCGCGCGACAGGCTGTTCCCGGTACGTTTCCTGCTGGCCTGACGGCAGCGCGCCGGCCGGCGCGCTATCATCGCGCCATGCCGGCCTGACGGCCGCCGCCACGGGGGCGGCCGTGCAACGAGGATGTCGTCACCGTGGAACACGCCCACAACTTCCTGCAGGACCTGGCCATCATCATGCTGGTGGCCGGAGTCATCACCGTGCTCTTCCACCGCCTGAAACAGCCGGTGGTGCTGGGCTATATCGTCGCCGGCATGGTGGTCGGTCCCTACACGCCGCCGCTGCCGCTGGTCACCGACCGCAACACCATCCAGTTGCTGGCCGAACTCGGCGTGGTCTTCCTGCTGTTTTCACTCGGCCTTGAATTCAGCCTGCGCAAGCTGAAAAGGGTGGGGGCGACGGCCGTCATCGCGGCACTCACCGAAATCGTGCTCATGCTCTGGCTGGGCTACGAGATCGGCCGCGGCTTCGGCTGGGGCGAGATGGACTCGCTGTTCCTGGGCGCCATGCTCGCCATTTCCTCGACCACCATCATCGTCAAGGCGCTGGACGAGCTCGGGCTCAAGAACGAACGCTTCTCGCAGGTGATCTTCGGCGTGCTCATCGTCGAGGACGTGCTGGCCATCGCCATCATCGCGCTGCTCTCGGGCATCGCGCTCACCGGCAGCGTCAGTGCCGGCGCGGTGGCGGCCACGCTGGGCAAGCTCGGCATCTTCCTCGTGGTGTCGCTGCTGGTGGGGCTGCTGGCGATTCCGCGGCTGCTCGGCTTCGTGGCCAGTTTCCGCAGCCGCGAGATGCTGCTGGTGACCGTGCTCGGCATCTGCTTCGGCTTCTGCCTGCTGGTCACCAAGCTTGGCTACAGCATGGCGCTGGGCGCCTTCGTGATCGGCGCCATCATGGCCGAGTCGCGCGAGATCCGGCTCATCGAGCGCATCACCGAGCCCCTGCGCGACATGTTCAGCGCCATCTTCTTCGTCACCATCGGCATGCTGGTCGACCCCAACGTGCTGGTCGAATACGCCGTGCCCATCATCGTCATCACCACGGTCGTGGTGCTGGGCAAGATCGTCAGCTGCACGCTGGGCACCTTTGCCGCCGGCAATGACGCGCGCACCTCGCTGCGTGTCGGCATGGGTCTTGCGCAGATCGGCGAGTTCTCCTTCATCATCGCCTCGCTGGGCCTCGCGCTGGGTGTCACCAGCCACTTCCTGTATCCGGTGGCAGTGGCGGTGTCGGCCATCACCACGCTGCTCACGCCCTACCTGATCAGGAGTGCCGATGGCACGGCCAGCCTGCTTGAGCGCGCCGCGCCGGCCAGCTGGCGGCGCACGCTGCACCTGTACAGCGAGTGGCTGCAGAGCCTGCGTCCGGCCGAGGGTTCGCCGATCGCGGCCATGGTGCGGCGCATCCTCGTGCATGTGCTGCTCAATTTCTGCGTGGTCGGCGCGGTGTTCCTGGCGGGTGCCTGGTTCATGCGCCAGGCCGAGTACGCGCACTGGCTGGACGGTGTACCCATGGCCTGGCGCGCCACCGTGTCCTGGGCCATCTGCCTGCTGCTGTCGCTGCCTTTCCTGGTGGCTGCCTATCGCAAGCTGGAGGCGCTGGGCATGATGCTGGCCGAGGTCAGCGTGTCACCGGAGCGTGCCGGCCAGTACACACTGCGCCTGCGCCGGCTGATCGCCGCCGCGCTGCCGGTGCTGTCCTTGCTGGCCATGTTGCTGCTGGTGGCCGCGCTCAGCTCGAGCATCCTGCCGCCCTTCCACCTGCTGGTGACGGTGCTGGCGCTGGCCGTGCTGCTGGCGCTGGTGATGTGGCGCTATTTCGTGCGCTGGCATTCGCAGGTGCAGAT
>DAIRDY010000015.1:18818-20442 GCA_036795935.1 Moraxellaceae bacterium
GCCTTCCTGCACCGCCTGCGCGCACGCGCCCAGGACCTCGGCGGCTTCGACGTGCGCCGCCTGCTGCCGACGGCGGCCTGCCGCAATGTCGGCCCCTTTATCTTCCTCGACCATATCGGTCCGGCGCAGTTCGCGCCCGGGGGCGGCATTGACGTGCGTCCGCATCCGCATATCGGTCTGGCCACCGTCACCTACCTGTTCGAGGGCGCGATGCTGCATCGCGACTCGCTGGGCGTGGTGCAGGAAATCCGTCCCGGTGACGTGAACTGGATGACGGCCGGCCGCGGCATCGTGCATTCCGAGCGCACGCCGGAGAAGGAGCGCACCGAGGGCATGCGCCTGCACGGCCTGCAGTTCTGGGTGGCGCTGCCGCGGGAGCATGAAGAGGCGGAGCCCTCCTTCCGCCACTGCCCGGCGGAAAGCCTGCCGGTGCTCGAGGGCCGCGGCCACTGCCTGCGCCTGATCGCCGGCGAGGCCTTTGGCCTGCGCAGTCCGGCACCGGTGCTGTCGCCCCTGTTCTATGCCGACCTGCGCATGCAGGCCGGCACCGACTTCCTGTTGCCGGTGGAGCACGAGGAGCGTGCGCTTTATGTGCTCTCCGGCGAGATCGAGGCGGATGGCGAGACCGTGCCGGCACAGGAAGTGATGGTGCTGGCACCGGGCATGCCGCTGACGCTGCTCGCCCGGACCGACAGCCAGGTCATGCTGTTCGGTGGCGCGGCGCTGGATGCACCGCGTCACATGTGGTGGAACCTGGTCTCCTCGCGCCCGGAGCGCATCGAGCAGGCCAAGCGCGACTGGGCCGAAGAGCGCTTTGCCGCCGTGCCCGGCGAGCCGGACCGCATCCCGCTTCCCGACCGCTAGCGCAACATCGCGCGCGCAGTTGCCCTGGCATCAGGGGCCGCCTGCCGGTCGGTGACGGCATTGCCGATGGCGGCCCTTGCTTTTGCCGGCGGACACGCTTGAATGCGCGCTTCCGTTTCCCGGGTGTCTGCCATGACGCTGCGCCGCTTCCTGTTCCGTCTTGTTGTCGCCGCCTTTGCCCTGTTCACCGTCTACCAGCTCTGGCTGCTCGGCCATGTGCTGTGGTGGGTCAAGTTCAACCCGTCGAGCACGGCCTTCATGGAGCAGCGACTCGCGGTGATGCGCGACAAGGACCCGGAGGCCCGCCTGCGCCACGAGTGGGTGCCCTACGAAAACATCTCGCTCAGCCTGAAGACGGCCGTGGTCGCTGCCGAGGATTCGGCGTTCATGGACCACAACGGTTTTGACTGGGAGGGCCTGCGGGTGGCCTTCGAGAAAAACCTGAAAAAGGGCAGGGTGGTGGCCGGCGGCTCCACCATCTCGCAGCAGCTGGCGAAAAACCTTTTCCTGTCCGGCAGCCGCACGCCCTGGCGCAAGGGGCAGGAGGCCATCATCGCGGTGATGCTGGAGACCTGCATGAGCAAGCGCCGCATCCTCGAGATCTACCTCAACATGATTGAGTGGGGAGACGGCGTGTTTGGCGCCGAGGCGGCGGCACAGCACTATTACGGGCGTCGGGCGAAAAACCTGAGGCCGGCACAGGCCGCGCGGCTGGCGGCCATGATTCCCAATCCGCGCTACTACGACAAACGTCGCAGCA
>DAIRDY010000016.1:0-4218 GCA_036795935.1 Moraxellaceae bacterium
GCCGCCAATCGTGTAGTTGATCGTGGTCGCCGCGCTCGGGTTCGCCTGGTTCAGCGTCACGGTGTAGACCAGGTTCGGCGCGCCGTCTTCAGTAACCGACGCCGGCGACACCGCGATGGTGGCAGTCGGCACATCGTCGTTGAGGATGGTGCCGGTGGCGCTGGCGGGCACACCGACCGTGTAGCCGGTGCCGGCAGCGACGGTCAGGATGACCGTTTCGTCCGCTTCAACCGTGCCGTCGACAGTCGGATTGATGATGATGGTCGACGTCGTTGCACCAGCCGGAATGCTGACGGTGGCAACGCCGCCGGTGTAATCGACACCCGAGGTCGCCGTGCCGGAGGTGGTGATGTTCACCACCGTAGGCGAGGTCAGGTTGAGGCTGCGGGTGACCGTGAAGGTCAGGTTGGTTGCGCCGTCTTCACTGACCGAAGCCGGCGACACCGCAATCGTGACGCTGGGCGGCGGGCTGACGGTGAGGGTGTAGCTCTCAAGCTCGAAATAGACGCCGGGGCCCGTGCTGCTGTCGGTTACACGCAGGGTCACCGGATAGTTGCCCGGCGCGGCCGCGGTGGTGCCACTGACCACGCCGGCACTGGAAATCGTGATGCCCGCCGGGAACGACCCGGTTTCCAGCTGGTAGGTGTAAGGCGCGACGCCGCCACTGGTCGACAGCGTCTGCGAAAAGGCCGCGCTCTGGATGGCGGTACCGCTGGTTGTCGTCAGCGTGAGGGTCGGGTTCTGCACCGTGCCGGTGTAGCCCTTGTCGACGAACTGCGCCGTGGGCGTGGTCGCGTCGGTCGAGCGTACGGTAAAGGCATAGCCCCCTCGCTGGGTCGGCGTGCCGCTGAGGACGCCGCCACTGGTCAGGCTCAGACCGACCGGCAAGGTGCCGCTCTGCAGGGTATAGGTGTAGGGGGCAAGGCCGCCGGATGACGTCAGGGTCTGCGAGAACGGCGTGCCCGCGGTGAGCGTCGGCAACGAGGCCGGAGAGACCGTAATCGGGGAAGACGGGGCCGAGATCGTGATGTTGACCTGGATGGTGCCGTTGTCCTCGTCAGTGAACCAGATCGTGTCGCTGCCACCGCCGGCGGGCGTGCTGCCGTTGTGTGCGTAGGTGATGAACTGGACGCCACCACTGTTGGGGCCGACCGTCACGTTGCCGTGGACGGGCAGAGGGGCGAAGGGGCCGCTCACGCCGGCATCGAAGGGGCCGTCGCAGGTACTGACATTGACCGAGACCGACGCTCCCCAGGCCACCGTTGCCGTCAATGGCGTCGGGCAAAACACCGAAGGTGCAGCCGATGCCGGCGCGGACCCGATGCCTGCCAGTACAAGCAACAGCAAGCGGAGTGCCGCAGAGATGCCGCGGCCAGACCAATGGCTCAACAACGTGTACATGTATCCCTTCCCCTGAAAAGCGCCCGTCAGACACGGGCAAGCGGCAAGCCATTGCTGGCTCCCTGACAACATTGTCCGGACATGGCGGGCCGATCGACGCGATCAGCCCTTTCCCGGTATCGCACCATGGATTGGAGCAAGCTTCGGTGACAACCGGCATCCCTTGTGGAGGGGGTTGACACCAATGCACGGCGTCAGCTTGTTACCCGCCGTGTTGCCGTGGCTGATCCACCCTGGCAGGCATTACCATGGCAGCTGCAGGCGAGGCGCCGACCACAGGCCGTCTGTCGGCTGCTTGCAACATAACCATGCATGCGCAATCATGCACATATAAAGTCAGCATATCAACACAGCCGGTATTGCCATGACCACCACCGCTCTTGCCAGCCCGCGCACCCAGGCCATCGACGCCGCCATCGCGGTGCTGGACAGCCCGCTGTTCAAGGCGCTGCAGGAGCAGGCACGCGTGGCCGTGCTGCGCCAGTTGCTGCTCCTGGGCCGCGCTGACGTGGGCCAGATTGCCGAATCGCTGCCGCAGGAGCGCTCGGTGATCTCGCGCCACCTGCAGCAGTTGCTGGAGGCCGGCATCGTGCGCGTGGAGCGCGCCGGCCGGCACCGCATCTACGAGGTCGACGGCCCGGCGCTGATGGGCAAGTTCGAGGCCATCCTCACCGAGATCCGCAAGCTGGCGCCCTACTGCTGCCCGGGCATCGGCCCCGGCTGAGGCGGCTGACATCCGTCGGTCAGTCAATGACCGATTGACGGCACTGGGCTCCCGCCTGCGCGGGAGCGACGCGTACAGGACGAGATGCCCAAATCCACTGACCTGCCTTCGCGGGAGCAGCAGGACAGGGCCGGACAAGACAGGAAGTCCCCAAGGCGTTGAAGCCTGTTTTTTTAACCCATTATGTGCATGAATGCGCATATATAGACGAAAGGTGACCCATGAGAACGCTGCAGACCCTGGTGATCGGCGCCGGCCAGGCCGGCATGGCGGCCGGCTGGCATCTGGCCCGCGAGCAGGTCGATTTCCTCATCCTCGAGGCCGACACCACGCCCGGCGGCGCCTGGCGCCACTACTATGACAGCCTCGAACTGTTCTCGCCGGCACGCTACTCCGCCCTGCCCGGCCGGCCCTTTCCGGGTGCGCCCGGGCACTACCCGCACCGCGACGGGGTGGTGGCCTACCTCGACGACTATGCGCGCCACTTCCACCTGCCGATACGCACCGGCGAGCAGGTGGTGCGCGTGAGCCGGCATGACGGCGGCTTCACGACCGAGACCGCCAGCGGCGAGCGCTACCGCAGCCAGACCGTGGTGGTGGCCTCCGGCAGCTTCGGCCAGCCCTGGCGGCCGCGCATCGACGGGCAGGAGGGCTTTCGCGGCCAGTTGCTGCACAGCGCCGACTACCGCCGGCCCGAGGACTTTGCCGGCCAGCGCGTGCTGGTCGTGGGCAGCGCGAACTCCGCCGTGCAGATTGCGGTGGAACTGGCGACGGCCGCGCAAGGCGCGCAGGTCAGCCTGGCCAGCCGCACGCCGGTGCGCTTTGTTCCCAAGCGCTTTCTCGGCCTGGATTTCCATTTCTGGGTGAAGTGGACCGGCCTGGAAAAGACGCGCTGGCTGAGCGATCAGAGCACGCCGGTACTGGACGACGGCACGTACCGGCGCGCACTCACCAGCGGCCGCGTGCCACGGCGCGCGATGTTCACGCGCTTCACGGCGAACGGCGTGGTGTGGCCGGACGGCACGCAGGAGGTGGTGGATGCCGTGATCATGGCCACCGGTTTCCGGCCCGATACCGGCTTCCTGCGTGAACTCGACGTGCACGATGACGGGCGGGGTCTGGCACAGCACAATGGCATCGCGGACCGCGTGCCGGGACTTTATTTCGTCGGCTTTGCAGGCCAGCGCAATTTTGCATCCGCCACGCTGCGCGGCGTCGGAGAGGATGCCGCGCACCTCATGCCGGCCCTGCTGGCGCAGTTGCGTGCGCCGCTGCCGCGCTTGACGGCGGAACGCACGCCGGGAGCCAGCTCGTGAGCGTGCTGACGTGGCTGGCGCCGCTGTCGTCGTGGCTGGTGATGCTGCACCTGGGCGCACAGTCGACGCAGGCGCATGCGGCCGCACGCCCGGGGCTCGGGCTGTTTGCCGCGCATTACGCCCTGCCCCTGCTGACCGTGCTGCTGCTGTACTGGCTGGGACTGCTGGACGTGCCACAAAGCCTCGGGCTGGCGGTGTGCGTACTCGCAGGCACCGGCACCTCGGCCGTGCCCTGGGCCTTGCGCGAAGGCGCGAGTGGCGGCGCCATCAGCCACCGGCTGGCCGTCGGTGCCGTGGTGGCGCTGATCTGCCTGCCGCTCACGGCACTGGCGTTTGCGACGCCGGATGTCGCGCTGCAGCGCTTCGCGCTCACCGCACTCATCATGGCCGGCGCCATGTGGCTGCCCTGGCTGCTGGGCCGGCGCCTCGCGCGCCGACCGCTTTCTGCAGCGGCGGCGAGTCTGCTCGGCAAGGCCGCCACGCTGTCCGTGCTCGCGCTCATCCTGCTCATTGCCTGGCGTGAGCTGCCGCGGCGGCCCGGGCTGCCGGCACTGCTGGCCGCCTGCGTGCTGCTGGTGCTGGTCCAGGGCACGGGCGGCGCGCTGCTGGATGCCGCCAGCGGCCTCGCCACGACGGCGGTGATCCGCAACCTGACGCTGGCCACCGTGGTGCTGATGATCGGCGACCACGCCGGGGGCGCCATGACCGCGCTGGCCGCCTTCGGCGTGGTGATGTATCTCGGGGTCTGGCCGACATCGCTGCTGGCCAGGCACTGGC